>CALFIE010000033.1 GCA_937876095.1 uncultured Flavobacteriales bacterium
GTTACCCAGCATGGAAATATCTACTGATTCTCGTGGTTTTGACGATCAGTACATTATATGCCCTGCCTAGTTTGTATCCAGATGAGCCTGCGGTTCAAATTTCTGGTGCCAAAGCTGGTACCCAAATTGACCAAAGCATCGTACAAAAAGCAGAGCAGATTTTAAAATCTGAAAGTATCTCAAGCCATGACAACAGTTTTAGCAATAATGCTGCACTGTTACGTCTTGACTCTAGCGAAGCACAATTAAAAGCCAAAGAAGCGTTACGTCGTGGCCTTGGTGATGACTATGTTGTCGCGTTAAACTTGGCGCCAACCACGCCAGAGTGGCTACAAAAAATTGGTGCAAAACCAATGAAATTTTTCGGGTCGAGAACCTCCATCAATTTAGATTTGTCGAGTTTCAGCGAATCATCATTCAAAATTCTTTCTATCAAGTCGTTTTCTTTACCTTCCATTTTCACTTTTTTGCTCGCTTCCATAGAATGAACGCGTATTTTCTCGTGAATTTCTTGTCGGTCTCCTCCTGCTTTCACCTCTTCCATAATGATGTATTCGGTTGCCATAAACGGAAGTTCTTCCATAATGTGCTTGTTGATGCGGTTTTCGTAAACTACAATTCCGTTCAAAATATTATTCCAAATCAGCAAAATAGCATCAACTGCCAAAAATGCTTGCGGAATCGTCAATCTTTTGTTGGCAGAATCGTCTAAAGTACGTTCAAACCATTGTGTTGCAGCAACCATTGCCGAAGAATTTTGCAAAGCCATCACATATTTTGCGAGTGCCGAAATTCTTTCGCTTCGCATCGGATTTCTTTTGTAAGCCATTGCAGAAGAGCCAATTTGATTTTTTTCAAAAGGTTCTTCAATTTCTTTTAAATTTTGCAAAAGACGCAGATCATTGGTGAATTTATGGGCAGATTGTGCAATATTGGAAAGCAAAGCCACCACTTTTGCATCAATTTTTCGGTCGTAGGTTTGTCCAGAAACCCCAAAAACTTTCTCGAAACCAAAACGTTGCGACAATTCTTTGTCTAAAGTTTTTACTTTTTGGTAATCCCCATTGAACAATTCCAAGAAACTTGCGGCAGTTCCTGTTGTTCCTTTCACACCGCGAAAACGAAGGGTTTCTACAAAAAACTCCAATTCCTCAAAATCCAACAAAAGTGATTGCAACCAAAGTGTCGCTCTTTTACCAACAGTCGTGAGTTGCGCCGGTTGAAAATGCGTGAAACCAAGTGTTGGCATATCTTTATATTGAATGGCAAAATCTGAAAGATTTTTGATAACGTTTACTAATTTTTTCTTCAAAATTTGTAAACCGTCACGAATTTGTATCAAATCGGTATTATCACCTACAAATGCCGAAGTTGCACCCAAATGAATGATTCCTTTTGCAAGTGGAGCAACATCACCATAAGCGTGAACATGTGCCATCACATCATGACGGAATTTTTTCTCGTATTCTGCAGCCTTGTCAAAATCGATGTTTTCTGCCTGTTCTTTCAGTTGAGAAATTTGCTCGTCTGAAATATCAAGTCCAAGATTTTTTTCGATTTCTGCCAAAGCAATCCAAAGTTGCCGCCAAGTTCTAAACTTATTATTATGGGAGAAATTAAAGAGCATTTCCTCACTAGAATAGCGCTCTTCCAAAGGATTTTTGTAGGAATTCATTCCGAATATTTTCACTTTTATTAGTAGTGCAAAAGTACAATTTTTTGAAGAAAATTATGGTATATTCGTTCTATTATTTTCAAAAAAAAACAATTAAAATTTGAGATTTGAAATTCTATTTTAAAAGAAACTTTCTTACAACTCTTTGTCTTTTCCTTTTCCTCTGCCTAACTCCTAATCCATTTCCACAATTCTTTCATCGTGGCTTTGTTGCCATACATTAGAATTCCTACTCTGTACACTTTTGCGGCAATATAAATCATCAGTAAAGTTGAAACTAATAATAAGAAAATAGACAGTGCAATTTGCCAAATTGGCACTCCGAAAGGAATTCTCGCAATCATCGCAACTGGTGATGTAAACGGAATCATAGACAGCCAAAAACCAATCGGACCATCTGGATTGTTCATAATACTGAAACTGCCATACATTCCCAACATCAGCGGAATTACGGCAAACAAAGTGAATTGCTGTGTTTCGGTTTCATTGTCTACGGCAGAACCAATCGCTGCATACATAGAACTGTAGAAAATATAACCCAACAAAAAGAAAATAATAAACACGAAAATTATCAAAGTAAAATTCATATCTAAAAGCGTGTGCGAAATTTCACCAACCATATTTTTCATATCCAATTTTTCGGTGACTGCTTCTGCACCACCAATTGGAGGATTCATTGCAAATTTTTGATTAAAAAATAAAGCTCCAATCACCGACATCGTAATCCAAACTGCAAATTGAGTAAGTGCAACCAAGGTAACTCCCAAAATTTTCCCCATCATCAATTCAAATGGTTTTACAGATGATATGATGATTTCAACTACCCTATTATTTTTCTCTTCTAAAACGCTTCGCATCACACGAACTCCATAAATTAAAATAAACATAAAGGTGACATACATCAAAACCATACTCAAACCTGACTTCACCCCAAAACTTAGGTCGTCATCACCTTTGTTGTTTTCCACCACATTTTGACTGTTGAGATCAAAAGATTTATCTAGGTTTACAATTTGATCTTCACTAATTCCGAGTTGTTTTATTTTTTCGGCTCGTACCACTTCAGACATTCTATTGGCAATATCTTTTTTAGTATCAAAACCAATTTTGGTATTGAGTAAAAGAAGGGTATTTTTCTCTAATTCATCAAAATTTTGGTCCTTAAGTTCGGGGATAATCAACAAACCTTCGGTTCCTTTCATATCTTTCAGCGCAAATCTCAACTGCTTTTCATTTGCAGTTGGTACCATTACAAATTTCAAATTTTCGTCAGATTTCATTTTTCCTACAAAAATTCCAGACTTGTCTATTACATCTACGGTTGTAGAAGTTTCATTGGCTTTGAACATCACTGCAATCACCGCTCCGAAAGCAATCATAAGAATTGGTGCAAGAATGGTGAGAATGATGAAGGATTTTTTCTTAACCTGAGTTAGAAATTCGCGTTTGGTAATTAAGTATATATTTTTCATTTTTTATAATAATTAATGAGCAGCACTTACTGCATTGATGAACACTTCATTCATACTCGGAATTTTCTCATCAAAAGAGCGAATTTTCCCGACTTTCATCAGTTCATTTAATAGTAAATTTTGGTCTGAATTATTATTTATTTCAAAACGAACCAAATGATTTTCAGAAGTATAATTCTCAATTCCGAATTGATTTCTAAATTGATCAAAACGTTCTGCATTTACCTCAGAAATGGTCACTCCGAAGATATTTTTCTTGAATTTCTCTCTCACATCGAAAACTTTCCCGTCCAAAATTTTTTGTGCATTGTTGATCAGTGCTACATAATCACACATTTCTTCTACACTTTCCATTCGGTGAGTAGATAGAATGATGGTGGTTCCTTCCTCTTTTAATTTCAGAATTTGGTCTTTTATCAGATTGGCATTTACCGGATCAAAACCCGAAAATGGCTCATCTAAAATCAATAATTTGGGTTGATGAAGCACCGTAACCACAAACTGAATTTTCTGTGCCATTCCTTTGGAAAGTTCAGAGAGTTTTTTCTTCCACCATTGGTCAATTTGTAGCGCATCAAACCAATATTTTGCTTGTTGCAGCGCATCGTTTTTGCTCATTCCTTTCAGTTCTCCGAAATACAGCAACTGATCTCCAACTGTCATATTTTTGTACAAGCCACGTTCTTCTGGCATATATCCAATATTTCTGATATGACTGGGATTCAACAATTGACCATCAATAAACACCGAACCTGAATCTGCTTGTGTAATTTGATTGATGATTCGTATAAACGTGGTTTTACCTGCTCCATTTGGACCAAGAAGTCCATAAATAGACGCTTTCGGAACCTCTATACTAAAATCTTGCAAAGCAAGTTTTTTTCCGGCGTTGTATGTTTTGGTGACGTGTTCTGCTTTTAGCATTTAGAAATTTTTGTAGAAATTAGTTAAAAAACGGTGGTCAAAGTTACTGAAAAAGTTAGAAGTTAGAAGTTGGCCGCAAATAGAAATTCATTACATTTTTATTAAAAATCACTCAGCAATTACTTTTATCATCTTTTTTATCAGATGAAGCTTTTGCATCACTTCTTCTCTGGAATCAGCCAGTACATTGATGTGTCCCATTTTCCGACCTGGTTTGGTTTCGGTTTTTCCGTAGAGATGAATGTAGGTTTTTGGGAGTTTTAATACCTCTTCCATACCTTCGTAGCGAACTTTACCACTGTAATTTTCTTCACCTACCAAATTCAGCATTCCTGAAAATCCAATATTTTCGGTGTCAGCTAAAGGTAAATTGGTAATCACTCTGTACATCTGCTCAAATTGCGAATTGGCGTTCCCTTCCTGAGATTGATGACCAGAATTATGCAATCTTGGTGCTGTTTCGTTCACCCAAATTTTACCATTTTTATCGAGGAATAATTCAATCGCAAAAAGTCCTGCAGAATTGGCTGCAAAAATAAATTTTTGCACAATTTCATCTATCTGAATTTGTACTTTTTCATTAATCTGAGCTGGACAAATATTGAAATCCAATAAATTAAGTTTTTCATCGGCAACCATTTCGGTTACAGGAAATGTACGGATTTCTCCGCTTTCATTTTTTGCGACGATTACCGAAAGTTCTTTATCAATATCTACCAATTTTTCTAACACCGAATCTTGAATCCACAGATTTTTCAAATCTTCAGAATTCCTTATGATTTGCACACCTTTTCCGTCGTAACCACCGGTGTTGAGTTTCTGTACAAAAGGAAAATCAATGGTAATTTCGTCTGAACTTCCATCGTAAATTTCAAAATCAGGACTTGGAATTTGGTGTTTTTTGTAAAATTCTTTTTGCAGAATTTTTTGTTGAATGGTTTTGATGATTTCCGCACTTGGAATCACTTTTTTGCCCATTTTTTCGAGCTCAAAAAGTGCATCTACATTCACGTGTTCTATTTCTATGGAAATTACGTCTTTGTCTTTCCCAAAATTGAGAACATCATCAAAATTATTAAAATTACCTTTGGTAAAATGTGAAATATTTGCACAAGAGCAATCTGCATTTGGATCTAGAACAAAAAATTCATCGTCATACTTCAAAGCATTCTGAATCAACATTCTACCTAATTGTCCGCCTCCTAAAATTCCTATTTTCATTTGAATTAAATTATTTTTAAATACCCAATTTTCATAAAATTTTCCTGATTTTCGGAAACCGATTTTTCAAGAATGATAGAATATTTTTCCTTCATTTTTTTTGGTAAAAGATCGTTGATTTTGTAAATATCATCTATATCTACACCGTGTTTATCATCTACATGACTTTCTGCTCCTGCAAAACCCATATTTTGGTAAAACTCGGTTTGTTTCACTTTTCTGATGACTTCACCCATCGTTTTCCCGACCATTAAATGTTGTTCGTGAAACTCCAAAAAATGATTCGCTTGGTAACCACCCAAATTAATGAAAAACAGTTGATTTTCAGAATTTTTGATGATTTTTTCTACAATTTTCACTTCATAACCATCTGCAAATCGCACTTCTTGGTAACAATCAACGTGTATTTTGGCATCGCTCCAAAATGCTTTCATATCTGGAATGAGGTCTTCAAAATTTTCAGCAATGCCGAAAAAAACATCGTGCTGTTCTATATTTCTGCCTTTTGGTGTAGCTCCAAGTATGATGTGATAGAGTTTCATAGTTTTTTATTTTCATAGATATTGTAGAATCAAACCCAAAATATAAACCATTATTGCCGAAATAATTGAAATTCTAAAAAAAATTGTATTTCGTTTAATAATTGTAAAAATGAAAGAAAAAGTGATTAAAGTCCATAATGCACCTAATATTAAAGAATAGGTAGCATAATTTTTAGCACTTTCGTATTGCCATAATCCAGCAACTGGACCTTCACCACCAAAAGGATATAATTCAATTTTGTTTTGTATTGCCACATCGTAATACTCAGATAAATTCATCCAAGAAAAAAATAAACTCACAAAAAATAAAACAATAGAAATAATAAGATATGCTCCTTTCATTTATTAAAATTTTTTAGATTCTTTCAGAAATCGCAGATTAGACGTAGTCAATGACAAACTTTGCGCTATATAATTATTAATTCGAATTTCTAATTTCGTAATTCGTATTAACTAAAAACTCATTTCATCTTTCACTACTCCACCTTTTTGCGTGTGTTGTAGCAGTTCTGATTCAATAAAATTGGTTATTTTTTCGAACGTGCCTTTTGTCACGTTCCTACTTTCCGAAGGAAAAAGCAAATGTACATTTGCACCTGCATCTAACGTGAAAAACAACGGTAAATTGGTTTCTTTACGGAAATTCCAAATTTTTTGGATGACTTCCATCGTTCCAGTTTTCATGAGGATAAATGCAGGTTCGCTTATCATCATCATCGCATGAAGTGTCAATGCTTCATGTTCAACCAATGTGATGAATTTTTCTAAATCGCCCGATTTCAAAATTTCTTTCATCGGGACAAAATTTTCTCGGGCCTCTGCAAAACGCCTTTCTGCATAAGGATTGCTGTTCATGAGACCATGACCAACTGTAGAACTCACCGATTTTTCGCCTTCGTGAATGAGCAAAACCCAATCATTAAAATTTTTGAAAACTTCGTGAATTTCTGAATCTGGATATTTCACCGCAAAAAGATCAGAACTGCCTTCCAATTCGGGAGTTTCGCCCCAAACTACGAGACCGTTGTACAAACTTCTACAAGCACTTCCAGAACCTAATCTTGCGAGAAAACTGGCTTTCTTGAACTCAAAACTCGCATCTCGGAACTCGGAACTAAAAATTGCATCCAATTCCAATAAACATTTTGCAATCGCTCCAAAACCTGAAGCTGAACTCGCAATTCCTGAACTGTGAGGAAATGTATTTTCAGTTTTTATAATGTATTTCCCTTGTAAAATCCAAGGAAAGTATTTTTCTATGGAAGTGAAATATTTCTCAATTTTTTCGGCAAATTTGAGTTCTTCTTTTCCTGCTAAAAAAGTCTGCACCGAGAATTTTTCGTTCGCCAAAAATTCAATAGAGGTATTGGTTTTGCAATGATTTAAGGTATAAGAAATACTGGGATTTGCAGGGATTTGATTGGCGTATTTTCCCCAATATTTGATGAGTGCAATATTGCTGGGACAACTTGCAGAAACTTGTTGATTGGAAATCGTGTAATCTAGATTACCATAAAATTCTTTTTCCATATTTTTATTAAACCACAAAAGTCACAAAAGAATTTTGTTTTATTTTAAATTATCTTTTTTATTACTTAACGCAAAGTGCGCAAAGATTTTTTTACAAATTTGAAATTATTTCTAAGCTACACAAAGGAATATCTAAAGATATTCTGCAAAGTACGCTATGTTTTAAAACATAAAAGTCACAAAAGAATTTTGTTTTATTTTAAGTATTATATTTCTATTTAGAGGTTTATAAAAGTTTGAAAATAAAAGTTTTTCAAAAAATTCATAACTTATAACTCATACTTCATAACTCACACCTCCTACTTCTTCTCTTTTTTATAATTTTCTAGGTGAAAAGCCAAACTTTCATCTACCGGAATGAAATCGTAGTGCAGTTTTTCTTTAATTTTTTTGTTAGAAACAATGTGATTCGTAGTGACTGCATCTATATTTACCTTGGTCATCATTCGTAAAATTGGGAACAACCAACCAAAAAGCGTGTTGAGAACGGTTCCCATTCTCAAATAGGTTTCAGGAAGTACTTTTACGGAGGTTTTTCCTAATTTTTTTCGAATAATATTTGCAAAATCTACATATTTTTTGTTTTCAGAAATTAGAATAAATCGCTCCCCGAAATTATTTTTTTCCATAAGTGTGACTGCAATTTTGGCAATATCTCTCACATCTACATATGCTGAAGTTCCGGGCATTGCAAAAGGGAATTTCTCAAAAGTCGAATACATTTCTCCACTGCTGCTGTTCCAATTTCCGCTACCAATGATAATTCCGGGATTGATGATTACGGTTTGCAAACCTTCTGCAGAAGCGCGCCAAACTTCCATTTCAGAAAAATGTTTGGATTTTGCATACGCAGAATGATCTAATTTGGAGTTGAAATCCGAAGATTCATCCATTTCACCCATTTCATTATAACCATCTAAAACCGCCATAGAACTTACAAAACAGAACTTTTTGACCGAAGAATTTTCGCAAGCGAAAAGCAAATTTTTGGTACCTTCTATATTGGTGTGGTACATTTCGCGTTTTCTTTTGGGGTGAAAACTTACTTTTGCAGCACAATGATAGACTTCTTCTACACCAAGCAAAGCGTTTTGAAGCGACTGAACATCATTAAAATCTACATCAATCCATTCAATTTTCTGGAAAAATTCGTCAGGATTTTCGGTGTAGAATTTCATAGAATCTTTTACCTCTTGCAAATTGCTGGTTTTGCGTTTGGTTGCACGCACTTTTTTGCCACGTTTTAGCAGTTCTAAAACGAGGACTCTACCGAGAATTCCTGTTGCGCCAGTTACGAGGATCATGTTTTTTTGAGTGATGAGTTATGAGTTTTTGAATGATTGATTTTTACAAAAATACAGTTAATATTTCATTTTCAAATTTTCAAATTAGCACATTCTCAAATTAGCAAATTTTCAAATTAAAAAACTTTTCACCACCTCACTGAAATCTTTTGGATTTTCTGCTTGTACCCAATGTCCTGCATTTTTGATAGTAGCAAATTTCGCTTGCGGAAATTGTTGCTTAATGAGAAATTCATCTTCTGGCAAAATATAATGTGATTTTTCGCCTGCTATAAACAATGTTTCGCCTAAAAATTGTCCATTCCCTACTGCATTGGTAACAAATTCGGTGTATTTTTCTGACAAGGTTTTTAGGTTGAATCGCCAATCGAGATTTTTATCATCAGTCCAATACAAATTTTTAAGTAAAAACTGAATCACCGATTTCTCTGGAATGTAGTCTGCAAGAGCGATTTCGGCTTGTTGACGAGTGGTAATTTTCTGGAAATCAATGCTTTCTAATGCTTTTATAATTCCCTGATGATGAGGAGGATATGTTTTCGGAGCTATATCAACTACTACCAATTTTTCCACTTTTTCGGGGTGAGAAATCGCAAAAGTCATCACTGCTTTTCCGCCTAAAGAATGACCGAGCAAATTCACTTTTTGTAGATGATGAAAATTCATATAATTCAGGATATCATCGGATAAAACCTGATGATTCATTTCACTGGAATGGAAACTTCTGCCGTGATTGCGTAAATCTATAAGATGAGTTGGGAATAATTCACCAAATTCTTTGCCGAAACTTCCCCAATTATCGAGCATTCCAAACAATCCGTGGAAAACTAAAAGTGGTGTTGTAGAAAGGTTTTCTCCGTATATTTTTGAGTGTAGGTTTTGATTCATAGCTCTCGCTTATTTTGCAGATTATTAATATAATAAATTGATGGTTACCATTTCGCTAATCTCTTCAAATAAGCTTGTACCGTGTTTTCTAAACCGAGATACAACGCTTCGGAAATCAAAGAGTGACCAATGGAAACTTCTAATAAATTTGGGATATTTTCTGCGAAATATTTTAGATTTTCAAGCGATAAATCGTGACCTGCATTGATTCCTAAACCAAATTTTGAGGCTTCTACTGCGGTTTCGTAATAGGATTTAATTGCCAATTCTTTGTTGGAAGTATAATTTTTAGCGAAAGCTTCTGTATACAATTCAATTCGATCGGCTCCTGTTTCTGCAGCAAACTGTACCATTTCAGGATTGGGATCAAGGAAAATTGAGGTTCGGATTCCTGCATTTTTGAATTCTGCAATCACATTTTTTAGAAAACCAGCATGAGTTTTACAATCCCAACCTGCATTAGAAGTAATCGCGTTATCAGCATCCGGAACCAGTGTAACTTGTTCTGGTTTTATCTCTAAAACCATATCTATAAACGGACGATGTGGATTTCCCTCAATATTAAATTCGGTGTAAACCAAAGGTTTCAAATCGTAGACATCTTTTTTGGTGATGTGTCTTTCATCTGGTCTTGGATGAATGGTAATTCCTTGTGCACCAAATTCTTGCAATTTTATAGCTGCTTCTGTCACACTTGGCAATTCGCCACCTCTTGCATTTCTGATGGTAGCAATTTTATTGATATTTACAGAGAGTTTTGTCATTTCAATGTTAAGATTAGTTTGTTACTAATATATTTTATAGTTTGAATATTTAAAGGAAATTCAGCAAGTACATGCAATAAACTCAAGAAAAAAATCACATATAATCCTAAAGAATAATTGTACAAAAATAACAATGATGATATTGTCCAAATGAATACTATAAAGAAGGTTTTCTTAGGAGTAAAAGTTTTTGTCCAACCAATAATAGAGGTTTTGCTAAACCAGTTCAAGTAATGATATGTATAAGCAAAAGCCATAAAAATTTGAAATTTCAATACGTATTCTCTCAAACCAACACTATTGTTATTTTTGAAAATGGTAGTTAGAAAAATCTCAAATTTGTTATTTAATTGCATAAAACTTGTTGAACGATAAAGCGAAAAGTATTTTTCTGAAATTGATTGATGTAAATCTATTGGTATGAAATAAATGATAAAAGGTACAAAGAATAAAAAAATGATAGGTAAAAGAGAATAGATATTTGGAGCTTTCAAATAACCATATAACATAAATAACCCTGTAAATAGATATACATGCACTAAAGTTGGCAAAAGTAAACCTATTATCATAAAACCATTAGAGTATTTGTAAACCAAAAATATGATTAACAAACTGGTAAATATTGCAATAAATAATTTTTTAGATTTATTCGGGAATTCCATTAATATGAATATTAAAAGAAAAATCATTGCTAAAATTATCCCATAAAAATCATTGCTCAAAATATAGTTATTTGTAAAATAGGTGTACAAAAATATAATTGAAATTATTGCTGAAACCAATATAAAAATGTACAATATCTTTTTATTAAAGAAATATGATTTAGAGTCCAACCATTCTAATTCGGTTAAATAATGCAATGGTCCCAAAAAAGCGTAGGAAAACAAAAAAAGTTCAAAAGGGAACAAAAATGCTAAAAAAAGTGAGATGATAATCATTCCCACATTTAGCAAGTCTATTTTTTCAGTAGTAATCATTATTTACACTTTGTTCACCTGCATTACTTCTAGCTCAAATTCTTTGGCTGCAACCAATATATGATCGAAAATATCGGCTTGTATGCGTTCATAATCTATGATTTCGGCTTTATTTGCGAAACAATAAATTTCTAATGGCAATCCTTGCGGTGTGATTTCTAATTGGCGTACCAAAATAATATCATCATGATCTACTTTTGAACTATTTCTAAGATAATTCAGGACATAATTTCTGAAAAGTCCAATATTGGTAAGTTGTTGTCCATTTATGATATTATCAGAATGTGGGATGTTCTCTTTAGAAATTTCGATTTCCTTCATTTTTCTGGTAAGATATTCAGAAATCAGGTTGATGTCTTTTACTTTTTGGTAAAAACGATCGTCCACAAATTTAAAGGAATTGATATTGAAGTAGATAGAACGTTTTATTCTTCTGCTACTTCCTTCGTACATCACCTGGTGATTTCTAATTTCTGTACTCAACAAATCGTAGGTTGGTATAGTAGAAATTGTTTTGTCAAAATTTTGAATTTTGGTAGTAAGTAAACTAATATCTAAAATATTACCTTCTATATCATATTTAGGAATACCTATCCAATCACCAATTTTCAAATTTTTGGAAGTTGAAACGTGAATTCCCGTAACAAAACCTAAAATAGTATCCCGAAAAACCAATAGAATAACAGCTGTTATAGCACCTAAAAGCCCAATAATAGTACTAGCTTGTATACCTAAAATAATAAAAACACCTATAATTGAAAAGACAACCAAACCTAGGATTCTTGTGGTTCCAGAAATGGCTTTTATGGCTGTAACTCTGTATATATCTTCTTTTTGGATGTAATAACTTTCTAATGATTTTATAATGCGATAAACCAAAACTGCAAAAACCATTACCTGTCCAAACATTAATAATCGATCAAAATAATTCCAACTTTTAGGATGTCTCCAAAAAACATCTTCTACCATAATCATACAAATTCCTAAAGAAAATAAATGGGAGATGGAGTGTTGTACTTTTTCTTTGTAAGCAATTTTAAGAAAATCGTTTTTAGATATTCTTACAACAAATTTTGAAATAATGCTATTGATGATACGTATGATAACATCTATAATGAGAAAAAAAACCAAAAGAAGCATTATTTTAAAGAAAATTTGAGCAGGCAAAATCAAACCATTTGCAAAATTATCCTTTACAAAAAAATGTATTTCTTCGCTTATATGTTTTAGTATACCCAAAATCTAAAATTTGAGTCAAAAATACAAAAACTTTAGTCATTACGTTTAATTAACCACTTTAAATAAAGTTATTTTGATATCACAAAACATTAAACAACAAACAAATAATATATGAATTTAAAAAAATAAATATTTCAATTTATATACAATTTAGCATTTTTGAAGCAAAATTTTCAATTAATAAAAAACTATGAAACAACTAAACTATCTACTTTTTTGAATTTGTAAAAATTTTTTAAAATAATTTATATAAAGTGGCTTTAATAAGTCACTTTTTTTTATTTTTAACCAAAAAAATAATGGATCAATCTATCCTTGCATTAATAGGACTGATAATGCTAATTATTGGACTTTTAGGAACGGTATTACCTGCTTTACCTGGTCTGATTGTCAGTTTTGCAGGATTGTTATTGTATAAATATGGTGCAAATGGTGAAATTTCTACCATTTATATATGGATTTTTGGAATTCTAACAGCTGCATCCATCGTTTTGAATTACGTAATTCCTGCTAAAACCAACCGAAAATACGGTGGAACAAGATGGGGAAGCATTGGTTCTATAGTAGGAACAATTTTGGGAATGCTATTTATACCATTACCTTTCGGATTTCTTATCGGGATGTTTGCAGGAGTATTCATCGGTGAATTACTACACGACAAAAACGACCAAAAAAAAGCCTTCAATTCTGTAAAAGGAGCAATGATTGGTTTCATTTATGGAACTGGTTTCAATTTTATAGTTGGTTTGGCAATGTTTTTGGTAGTATTAATTAATATCATTAAAAACAATTATTAAAATGTTACGCAAAACTATCTATTTCTTATGTATCGTTTTCACATTTTCTATGTGTCAGTCGCAACGAACCAAAAAAACCGTTACTAAGAGGAAAGCGACAACGGTATCAAAAAAATCTACCACCAACAAAAATTCTACAAAAATTGTAGTAGATACTACCAAAACACCTACTTCAAACAATAATGCTGATCTCGTGATAAAACCAAAAACCAGCAAAGAAACCAAAATAGGTGAAGTGATTTACTTCAACGAAGGTGAAAATAAGTTTTTGAAAGAGTATGAAATGAATGTCACTTTCAGAAAATTGCTTACAGACAGTCGTTGTCCACAAGGTACTAATTGTTTTTGGGCAGGAGTTGCAACCGCAGAAGTAGAATTTATGGGAACTTATACCAGACCAATGAGAATGAATCTTTCTACTATGAAAGATGAAAACAAAGGTTTAGAAAATTTTGGAGCATTCAATGGTTACAAAATCACTTTGGTAAGTGTAACACCGCATCCTACTGCAGAAAACGATTTTAACACCATGAAAGGTAAATACAAAATTGGTATAAAAATAGAAAAATCAAGTGAAAAACCAAATCCTACCACACAAAGAGGTGGTATAGAATCTAAATAAGATTAAAAAAACCGCTTTTTTACCAATCAATAGGTTTCTGGTGATTTTGCAACAAATAATCATTAATTTTTGAAAAAGGTTTGCTCCCAAAAAATCCACGATACACCGAAAACGGAGAAGGATGAGCAGATTTTATAATATAATGTTTGGAAGAATTAATTAATTCTTCCTTTTTTTGTGCAAAAGCTCCCCACAAAACGAAAACTACGTTTTCTTTTTTATCTGAAATTTCTTTGATGATAAAGTCCGTAAATCGAGATCG
>CALFIE010000034.1 GCA_937876095.1 uncultured Flavobacteriales bacterium
AAGTGTAAAAAGAAAAGTAACTTTTAGAACAGTAGATTTTCTATTAAATAAAACAAATTAGATACTTTTGAAAAAATTATTTATACTTTTGTTTCTGTCGTTCTGTTTCACTATATCTTTCGCTCAACTCGATAGAGAACATTGGTTTGCACCTATGGTCGATCGTACTGGAAATCCAGAACCTCATCAATATTTGTATTTTTCTACCAATCAAGTAACCCCTTTTTTGGTAACTATTTATAATAACAATACCGTCATTGGTACGGTAACCATCAGTAAAGGAAATCCTCAAAAATTTGCAGTACCCAGAGATTTAATCATTACAGGCGTACAAACAGACCTCTTCAAACCTATTACCAAAGGTCTATATGTAAAAGCTGATCGTCCATTTTTTGCAAATTTGAGGTTTTCAGTTTATAATCACGCAGAAATCATTACTTCTAAAGGACTTGCTTCAAAAGGAAATAAATTCTATGCTGCAATGGCACCAATTTCGGTCCAAAATCCTATTTTGAATTTTATGACCAGTGTATTGGCAACCGAAGACAATACACAAGTTACTGTTTCAGGTTACAATCCATTATTACAATTTTCAGATGGATTACCACACCCAACCATCAGTTTTACACTGAATAAAGGGCAATCTTATATCATAGATGGCAATGGAAGTATTGTTGCAAATTCAACAGGATTTATTGGTGCAAAAATTGTTTCGGATAAACCTGTCGTGGTGACCAACGGAAATTTCAATGGACAATATGCAGGTAACTACCCTACCAGTTCAGATATTTTAATGGATCAATCTTTACCAACTAATCAATTAGGGAGTGAATTCGCTTTGGTAAAAGGAAATGGTTCTATTGGTAGCAATATGGAAGGTGTTCTGGTTGTAGCTGCTGAAGACAATACACAAATTTTTGTAAACAATGAAGCAACTCCAGTTGCTACCATCAATGAAGGTAAGTTTTTTTTAATCCCGGAAACAAAATACCAATTACAAGGGAGTGGTCACTATAATCTCTACATCAAAACCACTAAAAACGCATATGTTTACCAAATTTTAGCTGGAGATTCAGGTGCAAGTGTTGTTGCAACGGGTGGTTTTAATTTCATACCTGCACTTAACTGTTATTTACCAAAAGCCATAGATGAAATTGGGTTGATTAATGAAAATTACGTCTTTACAAACGGAAATCCAACTGGTTTACTCAATATTCCTACCAAACTGAATATGATTACAGAAACTGGCGCAACTGTTTTGGTAAATGGAGTTGCACCACCTGCAACTACTGGTCCGTTCCCAATGACCGGAACTCCAAATTGGGTAACTTATGGTGTTCCAAATGTTACAGGAAATATCACCATTACTTCCACCAAAGCGATTACAGCAGGAATCAATGCAGGTAGTGATGCAATTGGTTACGGTGGTTTTTTTGCAGGATTTCCTACTTCTCCGTTTATCATAAAAACAAGTGGTGATTGTATCCCTGGAATTATCTTAGCTATAGATCCCAGTATTTATGAAACATATCAGTGGTATCTAGACGGTGTTGCAATTCCTGGTGCAACAAACTCAACGATCGCTCCAACTCAACCAGGTTATTATACTACTGCAGTAACTATTGGTAGTTGTCCTGCTCTTTATGCAGAAAAATACAAAGTGCTCAATTGTCTAAAAAATACTACCGCAAATTATGCAATTTGTGGACCTATGGATATCACTCCTACTTTTACAAGTTCTACACAAATTCCCGTTCCTTCTACACTTACAATCACTACTTCACCAACCAAAGGTAGCATCAGTATCAATCCAACAACTGGTGTGATTACTTATACGCCAAATGCAGGTGCAAGTGGAAATGACACATTTGTTTATCAATTTTGTGGGAATAATGTCGATTTCCCAGATTGTGAATCTGTTACCGTTTCTATCCTAATAGGAACTTTGTCGGTTAACAATGCAACACTAAAATCTTGTAGTATAAATGGTCTTGGTACTTTTAATCTCACTTCAGCCAATGTTACTGCACAATCCCCTGTAAATATTAAATATTATCCAACTTTGTTGGATGCACAAAATGAAAATGCAGCCGCAGAAATTTTGGTGCCAAATGCGTATGTTTCAGCTGCAGGTTCAGTGTTTGCAACAGTAAAAACAGCAGAAGGTTGCAAGCAAATTGCAGAAATATTTTTAGAACTTTTCCCAGTTGCTATAGTTGCAGATTACAACGGAGTGAATTGCGATGATAATTTTGATGGGATTATACCTGTAGATTTATCTAGCATTACTCCATTAATTTTACCAAATTTTGGCTATTTCAATGTAAAATATTACACCACATTGGCAGCTGCAACTGCAGGTGGTGCTGGAAATTTAGCTAACAATTGGTCATATACTACCAATACCACAATTTACATACGAGTAGAATCTCCAGATGGTTGTCCTCCTGTAATCAAAGCGGTGCAATTTAATTTTGGGAACAAAGTTCCTTTACTTGCTAACACATCTCAGCAAGCAATTTGTGATGATGATATTGATGGAATAAAATCGGTAGATTTATCTACTTTTAGCAGTACATATACCAATGATCCTGCTGTAACAATTACCTATTATAACACATTGGCAAATGCACAAACCAATACAAATGCTATTGCTTCCATAGTTACGGTAACCAACTCTCAGACTTTCTATTTAAGATTAGAAAAACTAGGATTTTGTCCAGAAATTGCACAAATAACGGTGAATATAAAAACAGGCAAAAAATCGACCACTTTATTTGACCAAATCATTTGTCAGAATGTGAAAAATGCAGTTTTAGATGCAGGTTCAGGTTTTGATTCTTATCTTTGGAGCACAGGTGAAACAACAGCAAGTATTTCGGTAGGAGCAGGAAATTACTGGGTTGATTTAACTTTTAATGGCTGTGTTTTCAGACAATATGTAACTGTAACAGAAACTCCAATTCCAAAGATTACCGGGATTGATGTTAGTGAAACCGGAAATGTAACAATTACAGCTTCTGGTGGAACACCACCATATGAATATTCAATAGACAACGGAAATTGGCAATCATCACCTTTTTTTATAAATATTCCGAAAGGATTACATATGGCACATGTGAGAGATGTCAACAATTGTGAAATTGCAAGTAAAGAATTTATAATTTTTTCACTAATAAATGTAATTACTCCAAATGGAGACGGAATAAATGATGTACTCAACTATTCAGATTTCTTAAGCAAAGAGGATGTTCTTTTCGAAATTTATGATCGATATGGTGCATTAGTTTTCATAGGCAACAAAGAAAATAGATATATTTGGGATGGCACAATTCTAGGTCGTCCAGTTCCTACTGCAACTTACTGGTATATTTTAAACTGGAGGGAAGTTGGCGGAATTACACATGTAAAATACAGTGGTTGGATTTTGGTAAAACACCGGAATAATAAATTCTATACCGACTAAATAATTTTTAAATTCAAAATTATTATTCATCTCTATTAAGACTTGAAAGTTCTGCTTTTACTTTTCTCTTTTAACATTAGTTAAAATTCAGATGCTATTTATAACTAATCTTAACATTTTTAGGTGATTATTTAACCTAACTTTAACCTCGATTTGTAATCAAAACTTCATAAACAGAGTAAAAACTCACTATTTTTGCCATCTACTTATGAAAAAAACAATTCTATTTGTGTTACTTATTACTGGATTGATGTTTAGTGCACAAACATATTCGGGAACCGTATTTATGAGAGATAACTCCAACTTGTATCTTAACCAAATATATGTAACCAATCTTACTACCCAAAAAACAGTATTATCCGATAAAAACGGAAGTTTCAAAATAGACGCAAAATTGGGTGACCAAATTAGGTTTACTTCTATTGTAACAGAAAGAAAAGATATTACACCTACCAAAGAAATGCTTGAAAATAGCAATACATATATAGAATTAAAGGTAGCATATTACGAAATCCAAGAAATTGTACTAAGTAATTTTAAAGCAACAGGAAATCTACGTAAAGATGTTAATTCTCTAAAATCAGCAGAAAAAGTACTTGCCTTGCAAAAAATGATTGGTTTACCTGTACCAAAAGGTGATGGAACCTCGCCGCAATTACCAGTTGCCACTTTTTCAGGAGGTGGACTCACTTTCAGTTTAGAGAGCATATATGATATCTTATCTGGTGATAGAAAACGAAAAGAACGAGCTTATAGCTTTGAAAAAATGAATATTTCCATCAATAATATCAAAAATTATTTTGGGGATGAGTATTTCGAAAAAATAAAAATTCCTAAAAATTTAGTCACCAATTTCTTACAATTTGTGTACAGTTCAGATAATATTACCAACTATTTGAATGCAAATAATTACGAAGCAATCAATTTCTATATTGAAAAATATCTTCCTATTTATCAAAAAAGATTAAGAAATTCCCATCTTGCTGACGCACTGAAATAAACGGAAAACATCAAATCTATTCCTTTCCTAATTAATTTAAATGCAATAAATACAATTTTTTCAAAAAAAATATTATTAATAATATTTCAATATTTGTAAAAAATAATTGCTATTTTTCATTTATTTTAATTAAATTCGAAATTTATAAAATTTAATTCCTTAAAAAGTAGAATCAAAAATTGATCACTGAAAAAAATAATAAATAATAACTTAAGAGAATAAAAATTTTTTTTTAAAATTTTTAATACATTTGTCTAAATTTTCCAATATGAAAAAAATTATATTAATAATCTGTACGCTCTTTGTATGTAGTTTTTCAGCACAAATGAAAAACAAAGATTATAGTAAAATAATGAAGAGTACAAGTATCTATGAATTAGATGCTTTTCTAAAAGACGCTCATCCTGAAGATCCACGTAGAACTATCTTGAAACCAAGATTAATAGTTTTAATTAAGGAATATATGAAAAACGCGCATCCTGCAGATCCTAGAATAAAAGAACTACAAGAAAAATTAGTTTTACTTAGTACTAGACCAAATACCAAAATTAGCTATGAGGAAATGGAAGCTAATATTAAGAAAAAACAAATTGAAAAATATAAAGCAGAATTAATTAAATTAAATCAGCAAATTGCATCTGGAGGAACACCTGAACAAGTTCAAACCACCAATATAGATTCAAATAATGAGAATTCTATAGATACAGAAACCAAAACTTCTGTTGCTACAACACCTACTTATACTACTCAGTCTCAACCAAAAAAAGTTTCTGGTACAAGTGTTGGTTCTATGACTTCTAATAAGAAAAATTCTGAAGCAGAAGAGTACAAAGCTCTAATGAATGTTTCTTCTGCTGAACACAAAAACAAAACCGTAAAACTTTTGAATACTTTGTTTGATAATGACCCAAATAGCAAAGAATGTATTGTGATGATACAAAACAAATCAGATTGTGACATCATAGTAAGAATTACCGGTAGCAAACCAGAAAACAGCTATAAATTGCCAGTTCCTGCACACAATGAAAATTCGATAGTAGTAGCAAAAGGAGATTATAATTTATCTAGCGTTGTTTGCGGTTCACAATATGTTTCTAAAAAATCAATTCAAAAAGCTATTATGGTTGCGCTCGGTAGTGGAAAATAAGATTCTATAAAAAAAGAATCAGAGAAAAAAGAATGGGGAAAAATAAAATGAGGAGGTTTGCTGAAAACAAAATTTTAGCAAATGTAATACAACCTACAAGAGAAGAAGCAATCAATGGAACGTTTTCACTAAAAGGAAATTGGCGAAAAGAAATATTTAAGAATGATAACCCTATTGTACTAGAATTAGGTTGCGGAAAAGGCGAATATACAGTTGGTTTAGGAAAAGCATTCCCAGATAAAAATTTTATAGGAGTTGACATAAAAGGTGCAAGGTTTTGGTTCGGTGCCAAAGAAGCATCCGAAGAAAATCTTCAAAACATTGCATTCTTAAGAACGCAAATTGAGCTAATCAATCATTTTTTTGAAGAAAACGAAGTAGATGAAATTTGGATTACATTTCCAGATCCACAAATAAAATATAAAAGATCTAAACACCGGTTAACACATCCTGATTTTTTAGATCGATATAGACAAATATTGAAAAAAAATGGAATTATTCATCTGAAAACAGATTCAGAATTTTTGCATGGTTATACTTTAGGACTGTTGCAAGGATTGGGAGAAAAAATTATTACAGCGCATCATGATATCTATGGTTCACCTGAATATGATCCAAATACTGAATTTCTAAGAGAAATAAAAACATATTACGAAGAGTATTTTCAAGCAAAAGGAAAATCCATTTCTTACTTGAAGTTTACATTAAAATAATTATTAATAAAAAAATTATACTTGATTAAAAAACTACTATTCACAAGCATTGGAGCATTACTTTGTGTACAATGCAGTATCATTGAAAAACCAAAAAGTTCTAATGAAATTTCAACTGCAAGTCCAATTACCAATAAAACCACCTCCATTGAAAATAAAGGTGGATTTACGACTCCTACAAAAAAACAAAACACCTCTATTCTAGGTAAAGAAACAAGTAAACCAATCGTTAACAAAGACGCATTTAATACCACAAAAAAAGGAGAAATTGCGAACTTGAGTGTGAATAAACCACCAATCACACAAACTCAACAAACAATCGCGAAACCTACAGATATTGCTGTTAACAAAACTTCCACTATCGACGAAAGCACTGAATACGCAAAATTAATGAATGAAACTGGCAAGGATCGGAATCAGAAAACAGAAAAATTGCTTAATCAGTTGTTTGACAATGATATCAACAATAAAGATGCGATTTTATTAGTTCAAAATAAATCAGATTGTAATATGATATTACGAATTCAGGGGAAGAACCTCTATAATTTGGCAATTCCTTCTCATGGAGAGAACTCTCTGGTTATTAAAAAAGGGGACTATAATCTCACAAGCAACATCTGTAATTCAAAATATTTTTCTACGAAAAGTATTAATAAGAACCTCATGATAACTCTTAAGTATCCGGTCGCAAAACAATCTTCTAGTAAAGAAACTCTACCAATTTCTACCAAAAAAAAAGAAACTCCTAGGAAAAAAAAAGCTACTAAATAATACGAATCTTATACAAAAAAACTCGGCTTTCCAATTTTTTGGAAAGCCGAGTTTTTTTATTAATAAATATGCGTTAAGTTTTAGTTTTCATCGAAATCTGCATCAACTTCTACAGAAACTTTTTCGCCTTCTTCTTTAGATTTTTCTTTATCTGCCTTTCTTTGAGATTGTCCTTCTTTCACCGCATCAGATACTACACTTAGTAGCATATCGATTGATTTAGAAGCATCATCGTTCCCTGGAATTACAAAATCCACTTTTCTTGGGTCAGAATTGGTATCTACAATACCAAAAACAGGAATTCCTAATTTTTTAGCCTCAGTAACTGCAATATGCTCTCTGATGATGTCTACTACAAAAACTGCAGAAGGCAATCTAACCATATCAGCAATTGATCCTAAGTTCTTCTCAAGATTAGCTCTTTGTCTATCAACTTGAAGTCTTTCTTTTTTAGATAAAGTTTCGAAAGTACCATCTTTCTTCATTTTATCAATAGAATTCATTTTTTTCACTGCTTTTCTGATGGTTACGAAGTTGGTTAACATTCCACCTGGCCATCTTTCAGTGATATAAGGCATATTAAGTTCAGATGCATGCTTTGCAACAATTTCTTTCGCTTGTTTTTTAGTCGCTACGAATAGAACTTTTTTGCCAGCAGAAGTAATTTTTTCGAGTGCACTACATGCTTCGTCTAATTTTACTGCTGTTTTATGTAAATCAATTATGTGAATACCATTTTTTTCCATAAAAATGTATGGAGCCATGTTCGGATTCCACTTTCTAGTCATGTGACCGAAGTGTACACCTGCCTCTAAAAGGTCTTTTACATTTGCTTTTGCCATGTCTTTTTTGTTTTTAGTTTACGTTCCGCTTTTTATGCAATCAACAATTTCTATAGATGGGAGAAATGTTTGGGTGCTAAACTAAACGGGCAATTTTTTGATTAGATAATAGATTTTAGATAATAGACATAAGACCAAGAAAATTGAAATCTGAAGTCTGAAATCTGAAATCCCATAAATTTTTAACGTTTAGAGAATTGGAATCTCTTTCTTGCTTTTTTCTGTCCTGGTTTTTTTCTTTCAACCATTCTAGCATCTCTAGTAAGCAAACCATGAGGTTTTAGCAACAATCTAAACTCTTCGTTAATTGCACACAAAGCTCTAGAAACACCTAATCTGATTGCTTCAGCTTGACCAGTATTTCCACCACCGAACACATTCACGGTAACGTCATATTGACCAACAGTTTCTGTTAGCAAAAATGGTTGATTTACTTTGTAAACCAATACATCTGTAGAAAAATAATCATTTGCGTCTTTTTTGTTTACGGTAATTTTACCAGAACCTGGTTTTACGTAAACTCTAGCCACAGAAGTTTTTCTTCTTCCTATTTTATGAACTGTAGACATAGTATTTATTTTACTTCGTTAATATTAATTACTTTTGGCTGTTGAGCTTCATGTTTATGTTCTGTACCTTCATATAAATAAAGATTTTTGAACAATTGAGATCCAAGTCTGTTTTTTGGCAACATTCCTTTTACAGATTTTTCCAAAACTTTTAATGAATCTTTTTTCTGAAGTTCGAGTGCAGTCATCGACTTTTGTCCACCAGGATAACCAGTGTGCCAAATGTAAGTCTTATCAGTCCATTTACTTCCCGAAAGAGTAATCTTCCCAGCATTCAAAACGATTACATTATCTCCACAATCAACGTGTGGTGTATAATTCGTTTTGTGCTTACCTCTCAAAATCTGTGCAACCTTGCTGGCAATTCTACCAAGAGGCTGTCCTTCAGCGTCTACCACAACCCATTCTTTATTAGCGGTAGCTTTGTTAGCTGAAACGGTTTTGTAACTTAATGTATTCACAATTTATTGTTTACGATTAAACATAATTTTCCCCAAAAAGGGTGCGCAAAGGTAAGGTTTTTTTTTGGATTGAAAAAATAACAAAACAAATAATATAAAAAAATGTAAACCAAATTTTTGGAATCAAAATAAGAACCAAATTTAATTGCAATTCTAAAAAATCAATTTACATGGAAAACATCCATAAAAAAAACATTTTCATCAATAAATTAAAGAATTTTCTGAAAAATTAAAAATAATATATCATAAAAACATGTTTGGCACAATAATTGAATATAAGTATTTACACTAAAAACACATTCATATAAATATCATTAAGGGAGTCTCTTTTTATAGGCTCCTTTTATTTTCTTAATGATTTTGAATTTCTAAAACTCGCAATTACATAATACGCGACAAAAACCATCGAAAATTTTAAAATTGATGGAATGGCAAGTTCTAAGCCAAAAGCCAAACTCCCTATCAACACCAATAAACCCATTGCTAATAAAGAAATTCCTAATTTTTTAAACAAGGAAATAGCACCACTATCGAGATAATAAGCCATTCCCCATGCTAAACCAAAAGCAAATGCATAATACAAATCCAAATAAATATATGGTGAATTGTACAGTAAATATTGAAGTGCAAAACTAAATCCAGTTCCGGCAATGGTATATAAAATGGCTTTTTTCATATAAAAATTTTTACAAAATTACGGTTTTCATTTAAAGTCCCATAAAAACCATTTTTCAAATTTCCTACATTTACGTATCTTTGAGACCTCTTGAAATCGATTTATGGAAACTCAAAAATATTCTCCAAAAAACAAAATTAGAATTGTAACCGCCGCTTCTTTGTTCGATGGGCACGATGCCGCCATCAATATTATGCGTCGCGTAATACAAGGAACGGGTGTAGAAGTCATTCATCTCGGTCACGATAAATCTGCTGAAGAAGTGGTAAATTGTGCAATTCAGGAAGATGCAAACGCAATCGCACTTACCTCTTATCAAGGTGGTCATAATGAATATTTCAAGTATATTTATGATTTATTGAGAGAGAAAAACTCACCCCAAATCAAAATTTTTGGCGGAGGTGGTGGTGTAATTCTACCCGAAGAAATCAAAGATTTAATGGAGTATGGAATTAATAGAATTTATTCACCAGATGATGGTCGCGAAATGGGTTTACAAGGAATGATTGATGATTTGGTGTCTCAATCTGATTTTGCAACGGGAGAAAATATTCAAGTTTCAGATATTGAAAAAATAAAATTTGAAGATTCTAAATCCATTGCCGAAGTGATTTCAGCAGTAGAAAATTTCTCTGATGAAAAACCTGAATTGGTTTCGGCTTTGCAAGAAAAATCAAAAAATTCCCAAATCCCAATTATCGGAATCACCGGAACAGGTGGTGCAGGAAAATCTTCGCTTACCGATGAGTTGGTTCGTAGATTTATACGAGCAAACCCCAACAAAAAAATTGCCATTATTTCGGTAGATCCAAGCAAAAAGAAAACAGGAGGTGCGCTTTTAGGAGATAGAATCAGGATGAATTCCATTAATGACAATCGAGTTTATATGCGATCTATGGCGACTCGAGAGAACAATGTTTCGGTTTCTCCGTATATTCATTCTGCACTTCAAGTTTTGAAATTGGCAGGTCCAGATATTATTATTTTAGAAACTTCAGGAATTGGACAATCAGGTTCTGAAATCACCGAAATTGCAGACATTTCGATGTATGTAATGACGCCAGAATACGGTGCTTCTACGCAATTAGAAAAAATTGATATGTTGGATTATGCAGATCTTATCGCCTTAAACAAATCCGACAAACGTGGTGCGCTTGATGCAATACAAGCCGTGAGAAAGCAGTACCAAAGAAACCATCAATTATGGGAGCAACCTTTGGATGATATGCCCGTTTTTTCTACCAAAGCAAGCCAATTCAACGATTGGGGAACTACGGAACTGTACAATGTTTTAATTAAAAAAGTCAACAATAAATTTGAAAATTTAGTACTTAACGAATATGTAGAACAAAACCATCAAGAAGAAACCACGATTATTCCTCCAAAAAGAGTGCGCTATTTATCAGAAATTGTGGAAAATAACAAAAATTATGATGATGATGTGAAAAAACAAGCACTCATCGCCAAAAAAATGTATTTGATTGATGGTGCAAAAGTCTTAATCACTGATGACGAAAATACTTCTGAAAAATTAGAAAAAGTTTATCTGAAAACCAAAAAAGAACTTTCAGAAGAAAATGTCTTGTTTCTGAATGGATGGCATCACTTCAAAGAAGAAATGAACAAAGATACCTATTCTTACTTCGTTCGTGGTAAAGAAATAAAAGTGGAAACCAAGTCTGAAAGTCTTTCCGGACTGAAAATTCCAAAAATTGCTTTGCCGAAATTTCAAGATTGGGGAGACCTCATCCAATGGAAAGGTCAGGAAAACGTTCCCGGTCAGTTTCCATTTACAGCAGGGATTTATCCGTTCAAAAGGACAGGTGAAGATCCTACAAGAATGTTTGCAGGAGAAGGTGGTCCTGAAAGAACCAACCGAAGATTTCACTATGTGTCCGAAGATATGGATGCAAAAAGGCTTTCTACGGCTTTCGATTCCGTGACTTTATACGGACAAGATCCTGCTTTTCCACCAGATATTTTCGGAAAAATTGGTAACGCGGGAGTTTCCATCGCGACTTTAGACGATGCCAAAAAATTGTATTCAGGTTTCGATTTGGTGAATGCAATGACTTCAGTTTCTATGACGATTAATGGACCTGCTCCAATGTTGTTGGCGTTTTTTATGAATGCAGCCATCGATCAAAATTGTGAAAAATTCATCGCTGAAAATGGTTTGGAACATAAAATTGAAGAAATTCTACAAAAAAAATACGACGATAAAGGTTTGCAAAGACCAATCTATCACGGAAATCTTCCGAAATCGAACAATGGACTTGGCTTGAAATTACTCGGAATTACCGGTGATGAAATTTTGGAACCCGAAATTTATAATAAAATAAAAGCAGAAACCATTTCCACCGTTCGTGGAACGGTTCAAGCAGATATTTTAAAAGAAGATCAAGCACAAAATACCTGTATTTTTTCCACGGAATTTGCGTTGAGATTGATGGGAGATGTTCAGGAATATTTCATTAAAGAAAAAGTGAGAAATTTTTATTCGGTGTCTATTTCCGGCTATCACATTGCAGAAGCAGGAGCCAATCCGATTTCGCAATTGGCGTTCACTTTGGCAAATGGTTTCACGTATGTGGAATATTATTTGAGTAGAGGAATGAAAATTGATGATTTCGCACCGAATTTATCTTTCTTTTTCTCAAACGGAATCGATCCGGAATATGCAGTAATTGGTAGAGTTGCCCGCAGAATTTGGGCAAAAGCAATGAAGTTGAAATACCACGGAAACGAGCGTAGCCAAATGTTGAAATACCACATACAAACTTCGGGGCGATCACTTCACGCACAAGAAATTGATTTCAACGATATCAGAACTACATTGCAAGCATTGTACGCAATTTACGATAATTGCAACTCGCTTCACACCAATGCTTATGATGAGGCGATTACAACACCAACCGAAGAATCTGTGCGAAGAGCAATGGCGATACAACTCATCATTAATAAAGAACTCGGTTTGGCGAAAAACGAAAATCCTTTGCAAGGTTCTTTCATTATTGAAGAATTGACGGATTTGGTAGAAGAAGCGGTGTATGCAGAATTTGACCGAATTACTGAACGAGGCGGAGTTTTGGGCGCGATGGAAACGATGTATCAACGTTCCAAAATTCAGGAAGAAAGTATGCATTACGAATGGCTGAAACACACTGGCGAATATCCAATTATCGGCGTAAATACGTTCCTTGGGAAAGATGGTTCGCCAACTGTTCGACCAGGAGAAGTGATCCGTTCTACCGAAGAAGAAAAGCAGTTGCAGATTAAAAATTTAGAGAATTTCCAGAAATCTCACGAAGATAAATCCGCCGAAATTT
The DNA here is from genome assembly GCA_937876095.1 of uncultured Flavobacteriales bacterium. Lineage (GTDB taxonomy): Bacteria > Bacteroidota > Bacteroidia > Flavobacteriales > Weeksellaceae > CALFIE01. Next base: position 12,975 of record CALFIE010000034.1, read on the forward strand.
TGAAACAATTACAACTTTCAGCCATTAATCAGGAAAATCTATTTGAAATTATGATGGAAGCGGGAAAATATTGCAGTATCGGACAAATTACCAATGCGCTTTTTGAAGTGGGTGGTAAGTATAGGAGGAATATGTAGAAGAAAAATTATTGAAAATGTGTCTAAAATCACTTTAAAATTATTTATCATTTTAGCAAAAAAAATATATTTGTTTAAAATTTATTATATGAAAAAAATACTATTTTTACTGATCGTTTTATTATTGACAACTAGTTGTATAACCAAAGTTCCTTTATCGTCAGATTATTGGAATAAGCCCTCAAAAGTGGGGTTACTTGTAAAAGTGGGGCCACCTATGAAATATAAAGAAGGCGCACAAGGTTTATTAGATATGGCAGTAACTTCTGGGGATAAATACAAAGAAGCATTAGATCTTATTGGTCGAAAAATTCATCCTAAAGAAGAAATGGTGACTTTATATACAAATATTCTAAAATCTAAAGGAAAAGAACCTGTTTTAATAAATGAAGACTTTGATCCTAAAACTGCAATAAAATTTAAAGGAGAAAAAGTAAATGGAAAAGAATATGCTACATATGATTTTAGTAATTATAAAGCAAAATATGGGATAGATGAACTTCTATTTGTAAATTTGGATTTTGGATTTATGATTTCATATTATGGGATGATAGAAACTGGAAAAACTGCTTATTCTGGTATAACAACACAAATAATTGATTTGAATGATCAACATTTGATTTTGTCTAATCCAAATACAAAACAAGAAATTCTGAAGAGATGGAAAGACAATAATTATGAAGCTTCAATCAATGGAGTAAGAACAGTGCTCGATAAAATAAAAGAAGATGAATCAAACATTTTAAAATAAACTAAAATCTTCCAAATATTTTGGAAGATTTTTTTATTCTCTGCATCTTTTCGTACCTTTCTTCGTCTATTGTATGAAACATTAAATTTTATACAATGAAAAATTCTAAAAACGATTGCACGTGCAACTGTGAAAATTGCCAACAAGGAAATTGCCAAAACTGCACCTGCGAAAATTGTACTTGTAAAAACTGTGATTGTAAAAAATGACCACTAAAGAAATTTGGAAATCATATCATTATGATTTGCTAAAATTTATCATCAGCAAAGTGAAAGATTCATCTGTTGCTGATGATATTTTGCAAGAAACTTTCATAAAAATCCACACCAAACTCCCTACTCTACAAGATTCCTCCAAAATAAAACCTTGGGTTTTTTCTATTGCAAGAAATTCTGTTTTAGATTTTTTCAGAATTTCAAAAAATAATATCTCTTTTGAAGATTTTGAGGAAATTGAAAAGGAGGAAGAAGAAAATTTAACAGACCATTCTGCACATGATTGTCTGCGAGGTATCTTAATCAATCTTTCTAAAAAATACAGACAACCTTTATTTCTTTACGATATAAAAGGAATGAAACAGTCTGAAATTGCAACTCAACTTCATCTTACATTACCTACGGTAAAATCTCAAATTCGGCGTGCCAGAAAACAAATCGCACAAGGTTTTATGGATTGCTGTGGTTTTGTGATGAACGAAAACGGACAACTCATTGGTGAAATAAAACCAAAAGACGAATGTAAGATTTGTAAATAGTATAATTCTGTTCTTTAAGGAGATGTATTATTTTCCTAATAAAAGTTAAAAATATTATTTATAGCATAACGTATCGGAAACATCATTATCTTTACGACCTAAAAATTTTAAAGATGAAATTCGACGAAAACCAAATCATAGAAGACCTAAAAAACTGGAAAGAGGTGGTAAAAAAGTATTCCACTCCCGAAACCAAAATAGCAAGAAAAGAAGTCCTGAAAACCATTTTACCCTTCGTTTTATTGTTTATAGCAGCTGCAATTGTGTATGAATTTACTTTTTGGGGAACTTTGGGAATTTGTATAGTTGCAGGATTATTTTTGACTAGAGTGTTTATTATTCAGCACGATTGTGGACATCAAGCTTTTTTCCCAGACCGAAAAAAAAATGACAGAACTGGCTTTATCACGAGTTTTTTAACTTGTATTCCTTATACTTATTGGGCGAGAAGTCACAATCATCACCATTCTTTTCAAGGGCAATTAGACACCAGAACTATTGGTGATGTTACGCTTCTCACGGTAAGAGAATATCAGGAACTTTCAAATTTTGCAAAACTGAAATATAGAATTTACAGGAGTGTTCCTGTAATGTTTATTTTGGGACCAATTTATTATATTTTTCTGCATAATAGAATTCCATTTATCAATTTCAAAGGATGGAGCAAAGAGCGAAAAGCACTCATGAGAACCAATTTGTATTTGGTGATTTTCTTTTTGATTTTGGGTGTTGTTTTAAGTATCCCAAGTTTTGATTTGGCAGAAGGTTTCAAAAAATTAGCAGCTATTTACATCCCGATTTTGCTCACTTTTGTTTTTACGGCAATTTGGTTTTTCTATATGCAACATCAGCACAATCCCAATTACAAAGCGTGGAAAAAAGATTGGCAGTTTGTTTTGGCGGCAATTCGTGGGAGTTCTTATTATAAATTACCCAAAATTTTGAACTTTTTCACCGGAAATATTGGTTATCACCACATTCATCATTTAGCACCGAGAATTCCTTTTTACAAATTAGAAAAATGTTCCAAAGAAAACCCAATTTTGCAGAAACATGTTTCTACCATCACTTTTGGTTCAAGCTTAAAATATGCGTTCTACACACTTTGGGACGAAGATAATTACCGAATGATTACCTTTCGACAATTGAAAAAAATTCCTGTAGAAGTATAGAATTTAAAATAATAGTTACAAAAAAATTCGTAAAACTTACCTTTAATAATTTTCAAATTTTTATTATTGTAAAAAATATCAAATGCCGAAAATTAAATCCTTAGTTGTTTCAGTATTTTCAATCATTTTGTTGGTTTCCTGCAAGTCTGAAGCAGAAAAAAAAGCAGAAAGAAATGCCATTATCGATTCTACTATTGTGAATTTTGAAAAAAAATTGCTAAAAAATCAAATTGATTCGGTTTTTGTAAAACATCACTTCAACGGAAGAGTTGCGATTTTCAATAAAGACGAGATTGTTTACCAAAAACAAAATGGTTTTCAAAATTTTGAAAATAAAATACCTTTTAGCAAAAATTCGGTTTTTGCAATTGGTTCTGTGTCTAAACAATTTACCGCAATTTTGGTTCTTTTGCAAGAAGAAGCTGGAAAACTGAAAACATCTGATAAAGTTTCGAAATATTTACCCGAGTTTCAAACCAAAAATTTAGAATCCATTACGATTCATCAATTGTTAAATCATAGTTCTGGCTTGAATGATGATGGTGAAAATCTGCTTTTCAAAAGCGGAAAAGATTTTAATTATTCCAACAAAGGTTTTCGATTTTTAGGAAAAATCATCGAAAAGGTTTCCGGGAAATCTTACGATGAAAACGCAATGGAACTTTTTGCAAAGGCTGGAATGAAAAATACTTCTACTGCAAATACTTTCAAAGGAGGAAATTTTGCCGGTGCTTATGACGGAACTGCAAACAATTACCACGAAATTGAAAATATGCCAAAAAGACTTTCAGGAAACGAGATCGGAACTTCAGCTGGTGGAATTCTATCTACGATAGGAGATTTAAAAATTTGGAATGATGCACTTTTTGGAGGGAAAATTTTAAAACCCGAAACTTTACAAAAAATGCACTCCAAAAGTTCACACCGCAAAGAATATATTATGGGAGATGTTGGTTATTGCTACGGAATAATGACCAATTTAGAAAAACCGAAAGGTTATTTTCACACAGGTTATGTAAAAGGTTCACCTTCACTTTTGGTATATTATCCAGAAACCAAAACTTCAGTGGTAATTTTATCAAATATTGCAGACGATTCCAAAGGTTCTGCTTCAATTTTCAAACCTCATGTAGAAATAAAAAAATTGATGGACGCATTAGAAAATACGACAATCGAACTTAGAAAGGAAATGATAAAAGAATAAGTTTTAAATACGCTAAATTTGCTGTGTGGAAATTGAAAAAATAATTTTAGGAATCGATCCCGGAACTTCAATTATGGGTTTCGGAATTATTTCTGTGAAAAAAAACAAGATGGAATTGGTTTCTATTCACGAACTTATTCTGAAAAAATATCCAAATCACGAAACCAAACTCAAATATATTTTTGATAAAACATTGGCTTTGATAGATGAGTTTCATCCTGATGAAGTAGCTCTTGAAGCGCCATTTTTCGGAAAAAATGTACAAAGTATGCTCAAGTTGGGTCGTGCACAAGGAGTTGCAATGGCTGCAAGTTTGCACAGAAATGTTCCTATTACAGAATATTCTCCCAAAAAAGTAAAAATGGCAATCACCGGAAACGGAAATGCAAGCAAAGAACAAGTTGCTGGAATGTTGCAAAATTTGCTCGGTCTGAAAGAATTTCCAACCAAATATCTAGATGCTTCAGATGGTTTAGCTGTCGCAGTTTGCCACCATTTCAATATGGGAAATCTCACCACCGACAAAAATTATACAGGTTGGGAAAGTTTCCTGAAACAAAATCCTGATAGATTGAAATAGCGAAATTTTCAGGAGCACTCGTTTCGTTTTAAAGTCACTTTTCTACACGTTTTTCGTTGCAATCTTTTTTTCTGAACGCACCAAAGGTGACGTTCCTACAAAAAAAGGATTTCCACTGCAACCGTGGCTATTTTTCACTTTTCGGGTACTTCGGTTCCTATTTCAAATAGGGCGAAATTGAATTTTTGTGTGATTGAGTTTTTTAATTTTAAAAAAAATGTGAACTTTGTGAAAAACCTTGTGAACTTTGTGGTAAATAATATGCAAAAATATTTCACACAGATAAGCACAGAAATACTTTTTTTGAACAAAATATTTGAGTGATTGAAATACTTTTCGGCGCTCGCTTCGCTCTCTCCTCTAATTTCAATAATAAACATTTTTAAAATTTTTACTAAAATTTTTCAAAAACCATTTTACAAAGCTCACAAAATCAACAAATTAGTACTTTACAAGTAAATTACAAACAATATACTTGGCAAAACATAATACTATTCGTAACATTGTTGCGTTCACAATAGACTAATTCAAATAAATTTAAAAAGATGCAACCAACTGCTCCTTATAAAAAAAATACACACCAAATGAATTGGTTTCAGCAATTTCTGATGGTTTGTTCTGGTGCAAACCTCCATATTTTGCGAAAAACACCTTCTGAATGGAACAAGTTTTCCGGAATTGGCGGAATTGTACTTTTCACCGCTGTTTTTGCCACGCTTTCTGCTGGTTATGCAATGTTTACGGTTTTTGACAATGTTGCTATTGCTTCTACATTTGCAGTTTTGTGGGGATTGATGATTTTCAATCTCGATAGATACATTGTCTCTTCCATCAAAAAAACAGGAACTTGGCAGAACCAAATTTTGATGGCGATTCCGCGTTTAATTTTGGCTACATTTTTAGGTATTATTATTTCAAAACCTTTGGAAATCAAAATTTTTGAAAAAGAAGTTAATAAGCAACTCAACATCATCATTCAGCGCAACAAAAAACAATTGCAAGTAGAAATGAATGGTAGAATTTTGCAACAATCTGGTCCTTTCGAAACCGAAAAAAAACAAATACAAAGCAAAATTTTGGATTACCAAAAATCTTATGATTCTTCCTCTGTAGAACTTGAGAAAGAAATTTTAGGCACCAAAACCGGAATTACCTCCGGAAAAGTAGGTTTCGGAAGCAATGCAAAACGTAAAGCAAAACTGAAAGAACAGAGAAGAATAGACCTAGAAAATTACCAAAAACAGGTACAGCCAAGATTAGATTACCTAGACAAAGAAATCTCTAAAGTCTATACCAATATAGAAACAGAACGAGGAAAAACCGAAACTATCGAAGATCGTTTCAATGGATTTGCAGCTCGTTTGCAAGCTTTGGATGAATTGGGAAAAACCACACCAATTATGGCATTAGCTACTCTTTTTATTATGGTATTATTTATTTCCTTAGAAATTTCGCCAGTTTTGGTAAAACTAATTTCATCAGTTGGTCCTTATGATTATTTATTAGACAAAACAGAGAACGATTTCCGATTATATTCTAAAGAAAAAATTGAAAAAGGAAACGCTGAAACAGATTTCAGAATAGAAGAATTCAAAAATAATTTGAAAGATCACTAATTCATTAATTAAAAAAAAATCCATTAATTATCATCATACAAATTGATAATGTAGGTTTTGTCGATGTTTTTTTGAGTGTAATATTTTTTGGTGCAAATGTTAGATTGCAAGGTGTAATTTCCTTTTTTCAGGATTACAAAATTATTTTCGTTTTTAAAAATAGGTAAATCATAATGATAATTGTCGCCTGAAATCCGAAGAATCATATTACAATTGCTCTTGTTGTACACTACAAATCCTGCTTTTGGATCTTTTGGATCATCTGTATTTAAGAGGTAAGTCAAAATATCTGCTGTTCGTTGTTTTTTATCAACTTTATCTTTTTCCATCAATGCTTCAAATTCGGTAGATTCATCTACAACTTTCGGTGTAGAAGTTGGCAAACTTTTTGGGAAATTCATTGGGAACGAATCACACTGCACCAATAAGATGGCAACCAAAAACAACACGAAAATATTTTTTTTCATTCAGTATTTTTTAGAAAAAAATTGTTTTTTTGGCGAATTTTCATCAGAAAATTCAAAAACTTAAATTTCCTATAATGAAAAATATATGCCAAAATCAAGAAAAAATTCTACAACGAATAATTCGGGGCTTCTTGTGTAATGATCACATCATGAGGATGAGACTCTTTCAAACCACTACCAGTAATCATCACCATTTTGGAGTCGTTTTGTAGCGCAGTGATGTCTTTCGCACCACAATATCCCATTCCTGCACGTATTCCGCCAGTCAATTGGAAAACGACGTCTTCTAATTTACCTTTATGCGGAACTCGACCTTCAATTCCTTCTGGTACAAATTTTTTGGCTTCACTTTGGAAATAGCGTTCTTTACCGCCACGTTTCATTGCGGCCAAACTTCCCATTCCTTGGTACGATTTAAATTTTCTCCCTTGGAAAATAATTTCATCACCAGGAGCTTCATCTGTCCCTGCTAATAGTGAGCCCAACATTACAGCTCCTGCTCCACTTGCAATCGCTTTCACAATATCACCCGAAAGTTTGATTCCACCATCTGCAATTACGGCAACTTGGTGTTTTTTTGCCGTTTCGTACACATTATAAATTGCCGAAAGTTGTGGTACACCTACTCCTGCTACAACTCTGGTTGTACAGATAGAACCAGGACCAACTCCTACTTTCAGGACGTTTGCACCTGCTTTTATAAGTGCTTCTGCTGCATCTGCAGTTACAATATTACCACCCACAATATCTAGATTTTGGAAATTTTTGCGAATTTCTGCAATTTTGTCGAGCACACCTTTAGAATGTCCGTGTGCAGAATCTACAGCTATGATATCTACACCTGCTTCAACCAAAGCTGCAACTCGATCCATCGTATCTTCACCAACTCCTACTCCAGCTCCTACTATTAATCTTCCAGCGTGGTCTTTATTAGCATTTGGATATTCTAATTGATTATCTATATCTTTTATGGTGATGAGACCTACCAAATGATTTTCGGAGTCTACAATTGGGAGTTTTTCAATTCTATTTTTTAATAAAATTTCTTTGGCGGTTTCCAGATTTGCAGATTTGTCTGAAGTGATGAGATTTTCTTTGGTCATAATCTCTTCTACTTTTGCTTCCAGATTTTCCTGGTATTTCACATCTCGATTGGTGATGATGCCAATCAGTTTGTTATCTGCATCTACCACAGGTAAACCAGAAATTTTGAATTGGCGCATCAGTTCTTTGGCTTCTGCTAAAGTATGATTTTTAGAAAGTGTAACCGGATCTGCAATCATCCCGTTTTCTGAACGTTTCACCGAGTTTACTTGCGCAGCTTGTTCTGCAATTGGCATATTTTTATGGATAAAACCTAAACCACCAACTCTTGCCAATGCAATCGCCATTTCAGCTTCGGTTACAGTATCCATAGCTGCAGAAACTATAGGTACATTTAGCGTGATTTTGTCTGAAAGTCTAGATTTCAGGGAAACTTGGTTGGGTAAAACTTCGGAATAAGCGGGAATAAGTAGTACGTCGTCGAAAGTAATGGCGGTTTCTACTATTTTGTTGTGAATAGACATTGTTACTTTCTTTGCAAAATTAAACTTTTAAAATGAATTTTAAAAATTAAATTTTTGTGAATTAAAAATACTTAAAAATCAACGCTTTACCAAACTACGAACATCGGATTTTTCTGAATAATTGATGATGTTAGAAATATCTGCAGGTGTGAAATTACCATCTACGTCTACATAAACCATTTCTTTAGCAGAACTGATGGTAATCAACAGTTTGGTAATGGTTTCTCCTGATTGTTTTGCCGAAAATTTTATAATTTCGTTGTCTTTTTTTACAGTTAACCATTCTTGCATCTGATTGGTATTGAGGTAATTCGTGAAATCAGCAAGCATTTTTTGGTTGCCGTTTTCTATGGTGAGAACTTTCACATCTTTCACTTTTTTTATTAAAGCAATGAGTTCGGGATTTTCACCATCTTCTTTCAATGCTTTTTTTATGAATGGTTTTGCCAAAAACATTGGGACATTCACACTCATAAATTTGGTGTCTTTGAAATCATAATACGGATTATCAAAAAATGCCGAATTTGGATGATTAGAAACTATGCAAGATTGTAAAGTAAGGATTAGCAAAAGGAAAAGTGTGGTTATTTTAAAAATTTTCATGATAAATAATTTTTAATCAATTGGTTTGGTGCTACCTCCGCTTGAATTGGTGGATTCTAAATTTTGCGGTTTTCCGTTGTATCTGATGCTTGCAGCAGATGAAGTTTCGGCGGACAAAGATTTGATAGCGTGTACTTTTAGCGTAGATGCAGATGAAGATTTTGCTACGACATTTTTTGCTACGAAATTCTGTGCATTACAAGTTGAAGCGCTCGAAGTTTCGAAAATGGCTTCATCTGTTTCTCCATCTATTACAGCCGACATTGCACTTGTTCCTGTAAAATTAAATTTATTTGTGACTATTGTCAGTTTTTGGTTTGATCCAGAAGTTCCTTCAACTGAAATTTCGTTAGCTTTGAATTCTCCATTTACACTAGAGCCAGAAGTTGTTTCTATGGAAATTCGTTCTTCTGAAATTTCATTGAGAGCAAAAAATGATGCAGCAGAACTGGTAGAAATTTTTTGTAAATGTGGAGCTGAAATATTTACGACCAATTTTTTGAAACGTGAGTTTCTTAAACCTCCGGTTTTTACATACACTTTCAAAATTCCGTTTTCTACTTTGGTAATCACGTACTGTTGTTTGTCTTCGTCTACATCTACCATAACCGATTGTTTATTATCTTGAGTGAAATTTACTTTTATGGCATTTGAAACTTCAATTCCTGTAAATTCGCCTACACTTCTAACTTGTGTACTGCCTTCACTTGAAATATTTTCGGTCACGACATCTGATTTTTCAGTATTGATTTTTTGGGATTCGTCCATCAAATTATTCAAATCATCCATTGTGATTTTTCCATCAAGCATCATCAAAATGTTATTGCTTCCAGAATTAATGCTCAACAAAAGATTGTTCAAAAAACCGTTGGTTGCATCAGAAGAAAGAAATTTTATTTTGTTTCCGCTGCTCTTTACAGTCATCAATTCTTGTAAATTCAAATTCTTAACGGAATTAGAAATTTCGGCGGACAAATTTTGAAAAAGATTGAGTTGTTTTTTTTCTTCAGAACTAAAATTCTTGGTAGATTCTGGTTTTTCGACAATTAGAATTTTCAGTCCATTTATTTTTTTCAGGAGCGGTTTTATTTGATCTAATTCTGAGTCTTGTATGTTCAAACTACTCAACATTCCAAACATGGGTCTAGAAATTTTGATGGAGGTAATTCCGTCTGTTTCCTGATATTTGGTAAACAATGCGTCTAATTTTTCGGATTGTGCCGAAACACTGAAAAATGGTGCAAAAATAAGTATTAGTATAAAAAATAATTTTTTCATGATGATTTTTATTAATAATCTGTATTAAATGTATTATCTGCGGTTACGGTTTGTGCAACCTTATCTGAAAGCATTTGCAGCGAGTATTTTGCGACGTCTATTGCTTCTTTTTCGTTTTCAATTTTTTGTCCATTGATGATGACATAACTCGACTCATATTCTGGTTTTTTTGCTGGAATAGTATTTTCCACCAAATATGTTCTGGAGTTTCGTTTGATTCTGCCTCGTTTTGGCAAAATTTTCTCCACCGAAATCACTTCTGTAGTTGGACTCTCCATTTCTAAAGTATCTTTTTTAATATTTTTTTTGATGCTATCATTAATTGCGATGGTTTTTTGGTTGATGCTTAAAGTATCTATCAACTCGCCCGATTTTTTTTGTCTTTCGATTTCGGATTTTACCAAATCAGCGTTTTGCTGAATGTTATTTTTATTATGATTTTTAAATAAAAAACCTAAACTTACCAGTAAAACCATACTTGCAGCCAACCAAAATAGTTTCGGAAATGCACTACCGTTCTTATGGTTTATTGGAATAATCGTCGTTTTTTCTTCTTCTGTTTTTTTCAAAAAATCATCGAAATTCCAATCCATTTTCTCTTCCTTCATTTCTCGGAAGATTTGGTTGTATTTATTTTGAAATTTGTCGTTCTTCATAATTCATCAAATTAGTGATTTGTTCTTTTACTTTTTGTCGGGCTCTCATTAGGTTTGCTCTTACCGCATTTTCTTCCATTTCTAATACCTCTGCAATTTCTGAAACCTCGTATTCTTCAACATCTTTCAGATGGATAACCATTTTTTGTTTTTCTGGTAACTCGTTGATGAAACCAATGATTTTTTCTTTCAAATTATTGAATTCCGAATGATGCAATTCGCTCCTGTGAAGTTGTAAATCTGCAAAATTCTGCTTTACATTTTCGTGTTTCAGTTTGTTCAGACATTCGTTTTTCACACATTTCATAACATATGATTTTAGATTCAAGTTGCCTAATTCATCCTTTTTTTGCCAAAATTTCAACATAAGATCTTGTACCAAATCCTGTGCTTCATCACTACTCACAAGGAAACGTTTCGCAAAACGATACATCTCGTCTTTTAAGACAAAAACGGTATTTTGGAATGTTTCCTGGTTCATAAATCTATTTCTAAAAGTAAGACAACTAATTTCGGGAAAATATTACATCTTATAACAAAAAAAGTTTCAACCCAAAGTTGAAACTTTTTTTGACTAAAATTATTTTTATCAGTTTTGCATGTATATATGCTTCAAAACATCTTTATCTTCTTCTGTTAAAGGGATTTTTCGTCTTGCCATTGCTTTTTCGGCAACTTCATACGCTTTTTCTAGGTTGAATTTTTCGTCGCCTTTCATTCCGCCCCAACTGAAATTCTCAATCAAATTCGGTGGAAAACCACTTTTGAAAATATTGGCAGCAACACCAACTACAGTCCCTGTATTAAATTGTGTATTGATAGCGGTTTTGGAGTGATCTCCCATCAGTAAACCACAAAATTGCAAGCCTGTATTTACAAATTTTTTCTTGTGATAGTTCCATAATTTCACTTCGGCATAGTTGTTTTTCAGGTTAGATGAGTTGGTATCTGCTCCCAAATTGCACCATTCTCCAATCACCGAATTCCCAACAAAACCTTCGTGTCCTTTATTGGAAAATCCAAAAATTACGATATTATTTACTTCGCCACCAATTTTACATTGCGGACCAATCGTAGTTGCACCATAAATTTTGGCACCCATATTTATTTTTGAACCTTCACAAAGCGCTAAACCACCACGTACAAGTGAGCCCTCCATAATTTCAGCATTTTTGCCAACGTAGATTTTGCCAGTTTTGCAATTCAGGGTGGCAAATTCTATTTCGGCGCCTTCTTCTATGAACAAATCTTCTGGTTCTCCCAAAAAATTATTGGTAGGTGATAATTCTTTGGAAGTTCTATTTTTAGTAATGAGGTCGAAATCAAAATTCAGGGCTTCATTATTTAAAGAAAATAAATCGGTAGGTTTTTTGAAAAAAAGCAATTCTTCTGTAATATCCGTCATTTTCTCAATCTGTGAAAGCGAAAAATTAGCCATATCAACTTGCGTAGCAATTACCTCATCTTGATAGACCAATGCTTCACCTGGTTGCAAATCTTTGATTTGTTGCAATACATTTTCAGTCGGGATAAAATTGGGAACCAAGAGCAAACTCAATTCTTTTTCGGGGTGTGAAAATTTATTTTGAAGATAATCTTCAGTAATATAACCAACTTTATCAATATTCAATAATTTTCGCCAACGTTCTGAGAATGTGAGAATTCCGCAACGCATTTCTGCAATTGGCCGTGTAAAAGATAACGGAAGAAAATCTCCCCAATATTGTGCATCAGAAAAAATGAGTTGCATAGCGTATTTTGTTTGTAGTTACTGGTTTTCAGATTTTTTAACTGAAAGAAAACAAATTTACAAAAAAATCCTTCAAAAAAAATTTTGAAGGATTCCTTATTTTATTGATAAAATTAGCAAAATTATTTTGCAAATTTTTTGTATTTGTTCATAAATTTATCTACTCTACCTGCAGTATCTACCAATTTTTGTTTACCTGTGTAGAAAGGGTGAGACGTAGAAGAAATCTCCATTTTGATCAATGGGTATTCTGTACCTTCGTACTCTATCGTGTCTCTAGTATCTGCAGTAGATTTGCAAAGAAACATCTCGTCATTACTCATATCTTTGAAAACAACAAGTCTATAATTTTCTGGGTGTATTCCGTTTTTCATAACTGATTTTTATTTAATATTTTCAAAAAATTGCTTTGAAATAGTAATGGATATTTCTCTGCCGAATTTTAGGTTGCAAAAATACTCATTTTTTTTAAATCTACAAAATACGATGATAATATTTTTTGCGTTTCTATTTTCAACAAATTTACCTACATTTGACTATTATAAATTTAACTCCAATTTTGGAAGCGTTTTACACTACTTTCAACACCACCGAAAGTTGCTTGATTAGAGCGTTTTTCATTAATAAAAATAGATAAAAATGAAACTAAAAATAGTATTTGCACTGTCTTTTTGGGGACTGCTTTTGATTTTTTCTTGTAATAGAGATGATATCAGTTTCCAAAGTCCGACTCAATTGTTGCGATTTTCTAGAGATACCGTTTTTTGCGACACGGTTTACAACCAAGTTCGCAGCGAAACGTATGGCGTGAAAGTATATAATGATGAGGACCAAGACATCATGATTCCGAAAATTTCTTTGGAAAAAGGAAATTCATCGCTCTACAAAATAAATGTAGATGGTAAATCTGGAACTATTTTTACCAATGTTCCGCTTCGCAAAAAAGACAGTCTGTTTATTTTTGTAGAAATTGCACCGTCTATTTCTGGTAGTAGCGAAATTATTGCAGAAGACCGTATTTTGTTTGAAAATCCGGCAGGAAATCAGCACATCAATCTCTATTCTACGGTACAAGATGCCGAATTTTTTATAGAAACAGTTCCCGGAACCAATGTAATTAGTACCAATACAACTTGGACCAATAATAAAGCTAAGATTATTTTCGGGGATTTAACTGTGGAAGATGGAGTTACGCTGAATATACAAGCCGGAACCAAAGTCTATTTCCATAAAAACTCTGGAATGTTGATTGGTAAAAGTGCAACTCTAAATGTAAATGGTGATTTAGGAACAGAAGTTACTTTTCGTGGTGATCGAAACGATCCAAAATATGACACCATTCCAAAAAACTGGAACGGAATTTCTATGGATATTGGCTCTAATTTGAATATGAACTACGCCAAAGTTTTTGGTGGAACCACAGGTTTGAGTTTACTACAAACCAATGCAGTTATTAATAACACCATCATTCACACACATCAGGAATACGGAATTATGGCAATCAATTCGGTCGTTAATTCTAAAAATTTGGTAATGAATAATTGCGGAAACGCAGATTTAGGTATTTACAAAGGTGGAAATTACACCTTAACACACGCAACATTTGCAAATTATTGGGATTTCAATTCTACACTTCCTGGATTGGCAATTTATGCTACAAATGAATACAACAACGGCACCACTACAGAATTTGGAGCACTTTCTCTTACCCTTAATAATTCTATTTGCTACACTTCTGCACAAAACGCGATACAATTCAAGCCCATTTCTGGACAAAGTTTTGTGTACCAAATTCAGAACGGATTACTGAAATACAACGCTTCATCTGCAGGTTTTGTATTTGATGCCAATCCGAATATACAATCATCGATCCAAAATCAAGATCCAAAATTTCAAAACTATTATACCGAAAAAATGAACTTGCGTGTAAAAGCAGATTCTCCTACTAAAAACAAAGGAAATTCATCGGTTGCAAGCACGGTTCCTTTAGACATTGTGAAAGTTAGCCGAACTTCAAATCCTACGATTGGAGCGTACCAATAATGATGAGTGGTGTTGGAAGTTGGAAGATGGATGTTTGAAGTAAAAAACACCTTTTTCTTTTTCCTTTTATCTTGTGTCTTTTAACTTGTATCTTTTGTTTTAAAGTAAAATTTATGGAAATCACCAATCTGCAAAATCAAGTAGATGAATGGATCAAAAAAGTGGGAGTTCGCTATTTCAGTGAACTTACGAATATGGCAATTCTCACCGAAGAAACAGGCGAAGTTGCAAGAATTATCGCAAGAAGATACGGTGAACAATCCGAGAAAGAATCCGACAAAACTAAAAATTTAGGTGAAGAATTAGCAGATGTTCTTTTCGTAACATTATGTCTTGCCAACCAAACCAATACCGATTTGCAAGCCGCATTTGATGAAAAAATGAAGAAAAAAACAGAACGGGATTTCGATAGACATCAAAATAATTTAAAATTGAAGTAGTTTGGGAGAATGAAGTTGGAAGATGGAAGTTGAAAAATTGAAGGATTTTGTTTTAAAAAAAATATGCAGTTAAAAAAATCTATTGTACTTAAAAACAAAACCATAGAAATAAGCGGTTCGAAAAGCATTTCGAATCGTCTTTTGATTTTGGCGAAAATTTTTAAAAATATCCAAATAGAAAACCTCTCTAATTCGCAAGATACCGCGCTTTTGCAAAAAGCACTTTCAGAAAATTCCGAAATCATAGATATTCATCACGCAGGAACTGCAATGCGATTTTTGACCTCGTATTTTGCGATTTTGGAAGGCAAAAAAACCATTCTCACCGGTTCTGATCGCATGAAACAGCGACCAATACAACCTTTGGTAGAAGCATTGCGAGATTTAGGCGCTGAAATTACCTACTTAGAAAACGAAGGTTTTCCGCCACTTGAAATCATTGGGGAAAATTTGGTGAAGAGTTACGTGAAAATTTCCGCCAATATTTCGAGTCAGTTTATCACTTCACTACTATTAATTGGCGCGAAATTACACAACGGATTGCAAGTAGAATTGTTAGGCGAAATTACTTCACTCCCTTATTTACAGATGACTTTGAAAATGTTGTCCGAAGTTGGAATTCATTATGAATTTCGGGGAAATGTCATTAAAGTTTTACCATATCAATCCAAAAAAGAATCCCATTTTGTACACTACGAAGTAGAAAGTGATTGGAGTTCGGCTTCGTATTTCTATGCTCTAAGTGCGATTAGTAGAGAAAACATCAACCTGAAAAGTTTCAGAACGCAATCTTTGCAAGGTGATGCTGTTTTGAAGCAAATTTATTGGGGTTTTTTTGGAGTAAACACCATTTCTGACGGCGCCGAAAATTTGATTTCACTTTTCCCAGAAAAAAAATACAAATTTCCTGAAAAAATTTCATTGGATATGAATGATTGTCCAGACATCGCGCAAACTCTTTGTGTGACTTGTGTTGCGCTGAATATTCCGTTTGAAATTTCAGGATTGGGAACTCTGAAAGTGAAAGAAACCGATCGATTGATTGCTTTGCAAAACGAACTGAAAAAAATTGGTTGCATCACCGAAATTACCGAAAATTCGATTAAAAGTTTGAAATTCTTCGAGCCTGATTCTGATATATCTATTGCTACTTACAACGATCACAGAATGGCGATGAGTTTTGCGCCTTATTGTTTGGTGAAAGAACTCAATATCGAAAATCCAGAAGTAGTTGAAAAATCGTATCCCAATTTTTGGAAAGATTTTGAGAAAGTGGTAATTTGTGAATGAGATAATTTGGTAATTTGAAAATTATTTTTGCTATGTCATTGACTTCGTCTAATCTTCAATTTCTGAACGAAACAAAACGTAGTCAAGAATCTCTAAATCTAAAAAATGAAAAACTAACCACAAAGTTTGTCATTCCGTAGGAATCTCAACTTTTTTAAATTAACAATTTAGATTCCTACGGAATGACAAATAAACGGCTTAAATCGATTTTATTATAAATGTCAATATTTAAAAAAACTCGAAACTTGCAACTCGCAACTCGAAACATGTAACAAAAAAATGAAACCCGAAAATAATACCATCATCATCACAGGAACTTCCGCAGGAATTGGCTTTGCTTTGGCTGAATATTTCGGCAAAAAAGGCAACAAAGTTTATGGTTTGAGCCGAAAAAATGTAGAATCACCCTATTTCACAACCATTGCAACCGATGTTACCGATAATTCTGCGATTGATAAAGCCATTTCAGAGATTTTAATTGCTGAAAAAAAAATTGATGTCCTCATCAACAACGCAGGAATGGGAATGGTTGGTCCAATTGAAAATGCTACACAAGAAGAAATTTTGAAATTATTCAACCTCAATTTGGCAGGTTCTGTAATGATGATGTCTGCAGTTTTACCGAAAATGCGTGAGCAAAAATCGGGGAAAATCATCAATATTTCGAGCATTGGCTCGGAAATGGGACTTCCGTTTCGTGGATTTTATTCGGCATCGAAATCAGCGATAGATAAAGTGACAGAGGCAATTCGCTACGAAGTTTTACCTTGGAATTTGCAAATTACGAGTTTGCATTTGGGCGACATCAAAACCAATATTGCAGAAAATAGACTGAAAACCAACGTTTCAGATGCGTACAAATCAACATTCGAGAAAGTGTATGCTTCTATGAACGAACACGTAGACAAAGGTAGCGAACCAATAGAAGTGGCAGAATTTATAGAATATCTTTTACAAAAAAATAAATTAAAACCACACTATTATTTTGGAGTTTTTGGACAAAAAATTGGGGTATATTTGAAGTGGATTCTACCACAAACTTGGTATGAAAATCTGATGAAAAAGTACAACCATCTTTGATGGTTTTTTAATTTATAATTGTTTAAAAAAATAACTGACCTCTATTTTCGTTTTTTCTAAAATATACCATCTAATTGAAATTAAAGATTTTCATATTATTTTTCATCTTCTCCTTTTTGTTTCTGAAATCCCAACAGAAACCATTTATCTTGATAGATTCTCAAACCAAAAAAGAATTCCCCAAAAAAGATTCGATTTCTGCAGTGAAATTTTTGGATTCTTTGGCGGAAAATAATTATTATTTCACTAAAATCATCAACGTAGAAAAAAATAATTCGACCACCAAAATTATCTTTGATAAAGGCAAAAATTTCAACCAAGCAGAAGTGAAAATTTCACCAGAATTGGCAGAAAAACTACACTTGAAATCCAAATTTTTTACCAAAAATTTGGATTCGCTCAAGAGAAACATCAATGAAAATTATAGAAATCAAGGCTTTGCTTTTAATAGAGTGAAAACAAAATTTCTTGGGATGCAACAAAACATTCCGAAAGTACAGATTTCGGTAATTGCCGACCAACAAAGAAAAATTGACGGTTTTGTTTTGAAAGGTTATGAAAAAGTCCCGAAACGCTTCATCAAAAATTTGGAAAAAGAATTTCAGGGTAAAATCTATGATGATAAAAATTTAGTTGCCATCAATAAGTCGCTGCAAAATCATCCTTTTATTACGTTAGAAAAACCACCACAAACATTGTTTACCAAAGATTCTACACAAGTTTTTCTTTTTATGCAAAAGAAAAAATCCAATTCGTTTGATGGTATGATTGGTTTTGGGAACGATAAATCCGAGAAATTCACCATCAATGGTTCTATCAATGTCCAATTTAGAAATATGTTTAATGGTTTTGAGGCGATTTCTATTTTTTGGCAACGCAATCCAGACAAAGGTCAAACTTTTGATTTACAGACAGATGTACCGTATTTTTTTGGGTCTAATCTCGGTTTCAATGCAAATCTAAATATTTACAGACAAGATTCTACGTTTGCAACCTTGAAATTTTTACCTTCGGTATATTATCATCTCTCTAATCGGCAAAAAATAGGTTTAAGAGCCACGCTCGAAACTTCTACTGTGGTCAGTTCTAATTATTTAGGCGATGATTTTAGCAAAAAAGGAGTCGGAATTTGGTACAATTACGAAGAACCTACAGAAATTGAACTGTTTATGCATACCACAAAAATCAGGTTCGAAACCGATTTGCTTTCTACCTATTACGCAAAATTGGACGAAAATGCGGCGCAAACTCGCTATTATTTCTACGGAGAGCGAAATTTTTGGCTCAAAGGAAATCATTACCTCAATCTGAAAGCAGAATCTGCAATGCTCAATTCCAAAATCGATTTCACGAGTAATGAATTACTGCGTTTTGGTGGTTGGAATTCTTTGCGAGGTTTCAATGAGAATTCTTTGTTGGCAAATTTCTATGCTTTTGGCGGTGCAGAATATCGCTATGTAATTGGTAAACAGGCGTTTTTCGATGTTTTTGGACAATACGCACAACTAAATAATCAAACGATAATTCAGAAACCGAAACTCTATAGTTTCGGATTGGGATTCAATTTCTTTTTACCAATCGGTTTAATGACTTTTCAGATTTCCAACGGAAATCAATTCGGAAATCCCTTGAAATTTGGAGATACGAAAATACACTGGGGAATTTTGAGTAGGTTTTAATGATAAAATTAACCGCAAAAGTGGCAAAAGTTTACAGCGACTTTAGATGCTCAAAAGGTTGCATAAGATTTCCTTTTGCAAACCTTTGTATTCTGCTTATTAGAACAATATCTTTTGTCTCTTTTGCGGTGAAAAAACTTTTTTGAAGCATTGAAAATAGTAGAGAAAATAAATTTCTTATTTTTGTAAAAACTCCACCAAATTGCAACTGACCACCGAAAAATTAATAGAAGGAATCCGCAACCAAGACAAAAGAATTCTTGGTAAAGCAATCACTTTGGTAGAAAGCAAAAAACCAGAACATAGATTGCAAGCTGAAGAATTGCTAAAGCAAATCTTACCATTTACCGGAAAATCCATCAGAATCGGAATTACCGGAGTTCCTGGTGCCGGAAAATCTACTTTTATAGAAAATTTTGGGAAATTAGCCATCGGAAATGGTCAAAAAGTAGCGGTTTTGGCGATTGACCCGAGTTCATCTATCAACAAAGGAAGTATTTTGGGCGATAAAACCAGAATGGAAGAGTTGGCAAAAGACGAAAATGCTTTCATAAGACCAAGTCCGAGTTCAGGATTTTTGGGAGGAATTGCGAATACCACTTTTGAGACGATGCTGATTTGTGAAGCAGCAGGTTACGACTATATTTTGATAGAAACAGTGGGAGTTGGTCAGTCAGAAGTTTTGGTTTCTGACATAACAGATGTTTTTGTTTTCCTGAAAATTATTGGTGGTGGTGATGAATTGCAAGGTATAAAACGCGGAATTATGGAAATGGTAGACCTGATTTTCATCAATAAAGTAGATGCAGAAAACTTACAAAAAGCCAAAAACACCAAAGTAGAACTGAAACGTGCACTGCAATTTTTGCCCTCTAAAGAACCAAATTGGTCGGTTCCTGTTTTACTTGGTTCTGCTCTTAATAATGAAGGTTTAGATGAAATGTACCAAGAAATTGCTCGATTTATCGACTTGAAAAAAGAAACAGGCCGATTTGATCTGGTACGGAAAAACCAAGCCGAAAAACGTTTTGAATATTGGGTGCAACAATATATTTTGGCTCAAACCAAAACCAATACCGAACTAGAAGTAGCGCTCGAAAATCACAAAAAAAAGGTGTTTGATTTGCAAGCAAATCCGAGTTCAGAAGCACAAATTTTTGTAGATGAATTGATGAATTGGTCGGGAAGAAAATAATTTTTGTTATATTTTTATTTGAATATTTTTGTGAGATAATTAAATTCAAATACATTCTTTGACTTTGACTATGTGGTAAAAAATGGTGCAAAAAAAGCTTGAAAAAGCTCATCATTAT
>CALFIE010000035.1 GCA_937876095.1 uncultured Flavobacteriales bacterium
TTTATTTTAAATATTTATTAATGATTAATTATTATTTAATCGCTAAATATTTCTAAAAATCACTAAAACCAACATACTATTAATTTCTGAACATTAAAAATTCTCACACACAAGTAAATATTGATAAATTTCATATACAAATACTTGGAAATCTATTAAAAATAAACTATTCTTACTGCAACTCCACCGAAAAATAATTTGTACTAAAATTGAAGAAATTCAAAAAAAATCCAGAATTTCTATAGAAATTCTGGATTTTGTACCCAGTGCCGGAATCGAACCGGCACACCTCGCGGTACTAGAGTTTGAGTCTAGCGCGTCTACCAATTCCGCCAACTGGGCCTAAATTGGTGTGCAAATATAGCCTATTTTTTATTTTTAAAAAGAGTTTTTTCAAAAAAATTTAAAATTTTAGAACACAATTTCTTGTCCATCATAAGCAAGATGCACATTTTCAGGAAGTTCTTTTTCAATTTCGTCGTGTTTCCCGAAATGATGTGATATATGTGTGAGCAACATTTTTTTTGGTTTCAACTCTGCAAACAAATCCAGAACTTGCGGCAGGATGAAATGCGCAGGATGCAGATCTACTCTCCTGATGCAGTTGAGTATCAAAAAATCTAAATTCTGCAACTTTTCTTTTTCTTTTTCAGAAATAAAACTCGCATCAGTTATATACGCTATATTCTTCATTTTGAATCCAAAAATCGGAATTTTGTAGTGTAACACTTCAATTGGGGTAATTTCGCAATCAAATAATTGGAATGAGGTGGTAATTTCGTGCATCTCAAAAGACGGAGCTCCCGGATATTTTTCTGTTGTAAAAGCATACGGAAACCGCTGCATAATCTCTGTTCCACCTCTTTTTCCGCAATAGATAGGCATTTCTTTATGACTCCTGAAAATCAGTGGTCGCATATCATCTAAACCAATTACGTGATCGTTGTGTTCGTGTGTAATCAGTACTACATCTACATGATTCTCTTTATTATTGAGCATTTGCTGCCGAAAATCCGGGCCACAATCAATCAAAATTTTGTTTCCGGAATCAGTAGTAATCATCACAGATGAACGAAATCGGCTATCTTTGGGATTTTTAGAAATGCAGACTTCGCAACTGCAACCAATTACTGGTACACCTTGTGAAGTTCCGCTTCCTAAAAATTTCAGTACCATTTTTTTTGAAATTGCTATTATTTTGGTAAATTTACAAAAAAATAAAAACACAGTGATTAATCAAAAATTAACACCAAAACAAAAAGCTTTAGCGGTCAATTTAGACCCACTTATTTACGGAACTTTTGCAGAAATTGGAGCAGGACAAGAGACTGTTCGTCATTTTTTCAGAGCAGGAGGAGCTTCTGGTACCATTGCAAAAGCAATGTCTGCTTACGACAAAGATTTCAGCGACGCGATTTACGGAAAAGAAGTTAAAAACAGATATGTTACCCAAAATCGACTCCGGAAAATGCTTCGCTACGAAGTTTCTTTGATTGAGGAACGATTAACCAGAGATGTTTTACCTGGTAGAAAATTTTTTTCATACGCAAATACGGTTACCACCATCAATTTTGATAAAACGCTAAAAGGTCACGGTTGGGTTGGGATTAGATTTCAACAAGACGAAAACCAAAGCTACAACGAAATTGTACTCCATGTAAAATTTAATGAGAACGATGCGACTTTGCAACAAGAAACTTTGGGAAGTTTGGGCGTGAATCTAATTTATGGTGCTTTTCACTATGCAGACAATCCTAGAAAACTCATAGATTCTTTGTTTGATGATATTTCGATTGATAAATTAGAAATCGATATGATTGATTTCAGCGGACCTTCATTTCAGTATGTAGACAACAGATTGATGAGTTTGCAATTGGTAAAAAGTGGAATGACCGATGCCGTAATTTTCAATTCAGAAGGAAGCAATATGTTACCTGCAGATTTGCTTTACAAAAAAAATATTTTTGCAGTTCGTGGTAGTTTCAAACCTGTAACTTTGGTGAATATCGATATGTTTGATAATGGTTTGGAAATGTTCCTGAAAGACGCAGAATGTAGCACCGAAGAAACTGTAGTCTTATTCGAAATTACTATTGCCAATTTACGAGCTTCTGGTGATATAGATGAGCGCGACTTCCTAGATCGTGTAGACGTGTTAGGAAAATTAGGTTACACCGTCATTATTTCAAATTTTTCTGAATATTACCGATTAATTGATTATTTTTCGAGCTATTCTCCTCAAAAAATTGGTGTCGGAATGGGAGTGAACAATCTATTGATGGTTTTTGATGAAAATTATTACAAAAATCTATCCGGAGGAATTTTGGAAGCTTTTGGTAAATTTTTCAGAAAAGATATGCGTGTCTATCTCTATCCTTACAAAGATCCAAATACTCACAAATTGCTGACATCTTTGAACCTAAAAGTTAATGATAATTTGAAAGATTTATACAAGTATTTCATACAAAACCACAGAATTGTAGACATCAAAAACTACAATCCGAGTCATGCTGAAATCTATTCTAGAGAAGTCCTAAATAAAATCATCAACCACGAGAAAGGTTGGGAAAATCAACTTCCAGATGGTGTTGCAGAAATGATCAAAGAACGAGGAATGTTTGGCTACAAAGAAGAATTGAGTCTAAAAGAATTTACCTAGAGTTTCCATTATGATTGAAATCAAAAAGCGACTTTCCTCTATTTTAGAAAGTCCTAAAATTGCTCCCCAAGAGAAATTGCAAAAAATTTGTCAACTACTCGATCAGGAAATCTCCTACTTCAATTGGACTGGTTTTTATTTCAAAAACGGGGACAAAAACGAGTTGATTCTCGGTCCGTACGTTGGTGCAACTACCGATCACACGATTATACCTTTCGGAAAAGGAATTTGCGGACAAGTTGCGGTTTCTAATCAGACTTTTGTAGTTCCCGATGTTCTTGCAGAGGACAATTACTTGTCTTGCTCTATAGATACCAAAGCAGAAATTGTAGTCCCAATCATCAAAAATGGGGAAAATATTGGTCAGATTGATATAGATTCACACCACATCAATCCTTTTAAAAAAGCAGATAAAGAGCTATTAGAATGGCTTTGCCAAGAAATTGCCAAAATTTTGTAAAAAATTTTCTGGTACTTATTTATTGACTTTTCTATATATAGAAAAGTTATTTTTTCATTAAAAAAAATCAAAAAATGATTTTGATGATGAATTTTCTGATGATTTTGAATCCAGTTTTTTGATTTTTTTCAGTAAATTTTTAAGCGCACCACTGCTCCCAATTTTCACCGAATTTTCAGCAGAACCCAAAATTCTGGCATTTTTTCTAAAAGTATCATAATCAGATGCCAATATGAAATTCCCAATAGAATCATACAATTTCAGTTGCACCACTACCTGGTTAGAAAACACATAATTACCAATCCCAACCTTGAAATACCTCACTTTCGGTATCAACACAAAATCTGCACTATTGTTTTGCGCATATTCTCTCACCGCAATAGAATCTATAGCATCGAACGGAACAGAATTCTCTATCCGAATCATTTTATACGCACTTTTAGACTGCATTTTATCTGAAACTGCTGAGAAAAATGAAGTATAAGTTGGCTCTTTAATTTCTGTAACTTCGGGGTACACTTCTGGATTAAAAACCAATATTTTCTTCGTTTTTTTTCGCCAATTATCTGCAAAATCGGTTTCTTGTGCTTTCGATGCTTCGAAGCTCATTAAGACAAAAAATACCGTAAAAAATGCAGAAAGCGTTTTTTTCATTACCAAATATATTCACAAAACTCGCACCAAACTATGAATTTTCAGATTATATTTTTAGTTTTTTTTTAGAATTACAAAAGCAAAGTTTTTTATAGCTAGAAATTTCATCAATTCAGAAAAAAGTAGTACTTTTGCCGCTCGTTACATAATAATCATTAAATAATATTGGAATGTACTTAACAACAGAAACAAAAAAAGAAATCTTCGCAAAGCACGGTAAATCGGCAGAAGATACAGGTAGTGCAGAAGGACAAATTGCACTTTTCACCTTCAGAATCAATCACCTTTCAGGTCATTTGAAAAAAAACCACAAAGATTACGCAACAGAAAAATCTCTTGTGAAATTGGTAGGTAAAAGAAAAAGATTGCTAGATTATCTTAAGAAAAATGATATCAGCAGATACAGAGCAATTATCGCTGAATTAGGATTAAGAAAATAATTCAATTCATTGTACATTATAAAAAGCAACCCAAAATTGGGTTGCTTTTTTTGTTAATTTTCAATTTCAAAACCTTTACTGAACCTATATCTCTACCTAAAAAAAAATCCGTATCTTTGCACACGAAAATTTAAATAGTTTAAATAGAAACCGCACTCAATACGGAGTGCACAAGACAGTACAATTTTATGAATGCTCCAGAAGCAATTATTGAAAAATTTCAATTAAAAGACGGGAGAGAAATCTCCATAGAAACAGGTCGCCTCGCAAAACAAGCAAACGGATCTGTGGTAGTAAAATGTGGCGGAACAATGTTGCTAGCAACAGTAGTAGCCAACAAAGACGCAAATCCGGGCGTGGATTTCCTTCCATTAACGGTAGATTACAGAGAGAAATTCTATGCAGGTGGTAAAATTCCTGGTAATTTTTTCAGAAGAGAAGCAAGACCTTCAGATGACGAAATCCTAACAATGAGATTGGTAGACAGAGTTCTTCGTCCGCTTTTCCCAGAAGATTTCCACGCAGAAGTTCAGGTGATGATTTCCCTAATTTCTTACGATGAGCAAATTATGCCAGAAGCTTTGGCTGGTTTGGCTGCATCTGCTGCAATTGCGATTACTGACATCCCTTTCAACGGACCAATGTCCGAAGTAAGAGTGGTGAGAATTGATGGACAGTTATCTGTAAATCCAAGTTTAGTAGACCTGAAAAGAGCCGATTTGGATATTATGGTTGGTGCAACCAAAGATTCCATCGTAATGGTAGAAGGTGAAATGAAAGAAATTTCTGAAGGCGAAATGTTAGAAGCCATCAAATATGCTCACGAAGAAATAAAAATTCAGATTGATGCTCAAGAAAGACTGGCTGCGAGAATTTCATCATCTCAAGTAAAAAGAACGTATGAGCACGAAACCCACAACGAAGAAATTCGTGAAAAAGTGTGGAAAGAGTGTTATGATAAAGTGTACGAAGTTGCAAAAACACCTTCTGCAAAAGAAGAAAGACACGAAAAATTTGCAGTAGTTTTAGAAGAATTTTTAGCACAATATTCTGAAGAAGAAAGAGCAGAAGTTGCACCTTTCGCAAAAGTATATTACCACGATGTGGAAAAAGAAGCAATGCGCCAAATGATTCTGAATGAAGGAATTCGTTTGGATGGAAGAGATTCTAAAACCATTCGTCCGATTTGGTCAGAAATCGATTATTTACCAGGAGCTCACGGTTCTGCAATTTTCACCAGAGGTGAAACGCAATCACTTACAGCCGTAACTTTAGGTTCGGTAAAAGATGCAAATATGGTAGATTCTGTTGCTATTAATTACGACGAAAAATTCTTTTTACACTATAATTTCCCACCATTTTCAACAGGTGAAGCAAGACCTTTGAGAGGAACTTCGCGTAGAGAAGTTGGTCACGGAAACTTGGCTCAAAGAGCTCTAGCAGGAATGATTCCTGCTGAAAATCCTTACACAATCAGAGTTGTTTCAGATATTTTAGAATCCAATGGTTCTTCTTCTATGGCGACTGTTTGTGCAGGAACTTTGGCTTTGATGGATGCTGGTGTACAAATTTCTAAACCAGTTTCGGGAATTGCAATGGGATTGATTACCGACAAAAAATCGGGTAAATTTACCGTGCTTTCTGATATTTTGGGAGACGAAGATCACCTTGGTGATATGGATTTCAAAGTAACCGGAACTGCAGACGGAATTACTGCTTGTCAAATGGACATCAAAATCCAAGGATTAACGATGGATATTATGGAAACTGCCCTTAATCAAGCGAAAGACGGCAGATTGCATATTTTGGGAGAAATCCTTAAAACCATCGACAAACCAAGAGCTGATGTGAAACCTCATGCTCCGAAAATGGAAATTGTAGAAATTTCTAAAGATTTCATAGGTGCGGTAATTGGACCTGGTGGAAAAATTATTCAACAATTACAAAAAGATACCGATACCGTAATCGCGATTGAAGAAATTGGCGAAATCGGTAGAATCGAGATTTCTGGTGTAAGCAGAGAGAAAATAAATGCAGCAATTGACAAAATTAAAGAAATTTGTTTTGTACCAGTTGTAGGTGATGTCTATAACGGAAAAGTTGTGAAAGTGATGGATTTCGGGGCATTTGTAGCGATTGCAAAAGGAACCGAAGGTTTATTACATATTTCTGAAATTGCTTGGGAAAGAACCGACAAAGTCCCTTACAAAGAAGGCGACGATGTAGAAGTGAAATTCATGGGTTATGATGACCGCAAAAAAATGAAACTTTCCAGAAAAGTACTTTTGCCAAGACCTCCAAAACCGGAACAAAAACCAAGAACAGACGCACCAAAACCTGAAGGTGGAAACCAAGAAGGACAAGCGTAACCATAGAAACTCCACTCGAAATTTGAGTGGAGTTTTTTTTATTTATTATTCTATAAAAACACAGGTAGAACTTTTCACTTCTTTTATCGTAAACGAACTTTGAGTGCTTGCAATATGTTGCATCGAAGTGAGTTTAGAAACCATAAATTCTCGATATTCTTCGATATCAGCAACGCAAATTTTGAGCATATAGTCGTAATCTCCACTGATGTGAAGGCATTCTAAAATTTCGGGAAGAAGTACAATTTCCTTTTCAAATTGGGAAATATATTCTTTCTTGTGCTGAATGAGTTTTACATGGCAAATAACAATGAAATTTTTATCGACTTGCTTTTTATCAATCAGAGCTACATATTTCGAAATAACTTTCTGTTTTTCAAGCTTTTTAATTCGCTCAAAAACAGCTGTTACAGATAAATCGAGTTGGTTAGCAAGCTCTTTTGTGGTTTTTTTGGAATCTTGTTGCAATAAAAAGAGTAACTTTTTGTCTTTATCATCTAAGTTCATCTGAAATATTTTTGGCAAATTTAATTTAATTTAATTTAATACAAATTTTAATTCTAAAATTTGTATTAAATGTAGATTTAATTTCTAATATATTAAAATATTGTTGTTAATGATTTTGATATTATTCAAATTTACCGAACATAAAAATATTTAATATGGAAAATTTCGATGCGGCCAATAATATTCAGGACTTGCAATATTTTGGTGAATTTGGAGGTGTAAATCCTTCTATTTCTGATAGTTCAACCTACACTTTTCTTTCCGCCAAAACGATGTTCGATACTTTTGAAGGAAATACAGATGGTTGTTATCTCTATTCAAGACATTCATCTCCCAGCAATCTATATCTTTCTAAAGCACTCGCACAGCTAGAAGGAACTGAAAATGCAAATGTTACCTCGTCTGGAATGGGCGCAATAACTTCCACATTGATGCAGATTTGCAAAAGTGGTGACCACATCATTTCAAGCCGAACTATTTACGGTGGAACCTATGCTTTTATGAAGAACTTTCTACCAAATTATCAAATCGAAACTTCGTTTGTAGATATTACTGATTTACAGAAAGTTGAAAATGCAATTACACCAACTACAAAAATAATTTATTGTGAAAGTGTCAGCAATCCTTTGCTTGAAGTTGCTGATTTGCAAGAGCTTTCAAAAATTTGTAAAAAGCATAATTTAAAACTGATTGTTGATAATACATTTTCACCGCTTTCTATTTCTCCAAAATTTTTGGGTGCAGACATCATCATTCACAGCCTTACAAAATTTATCAATGGAAGTAGTGATGCAGTTGGAGGCGTAATTTGTGCTTCACAAAATTTTATTGATGATTTAAAAAATGTAAATTCTGGTGCATGTATGTTGCTTGGTCCAACAATGGATAGTTTGCGTGCATCGAGCATTTTGAAGAACCTAAGAACCTTACACATTCGAATCAAAAAACACAGCGAAAATGCAATGTTTTTGGCAGATAAATTTGAAAAAGATGGTTTAAAGGTGAAATATCCTGGCTTAAAAAGCCATAAAAATCATCTACTTTATAAACAAATGATGCACGATGATTATGGTTTCGGTGGTTTGATGACATTGGATGTTGAGACATCTGAAAAAGCAAACGAATTGATGGAACTTATGCAAAAAGAAAACTTGGGATATCTTGCAGTAAGTTTGGGGTTTTACAAAACCTTATTTTCGGCACCGGGAAGTTCAACTTCATCTGAAATTCCCGAAAAAGAGCAAATTGAGATGGGACTTTCACCTGGTCTTATTCGTTTTTCTATCGGTCTAGATAATGATATCCAAAGAACTTATGAAAAAATGAAAAATTGCATGAAAAAATTAAACATACTATAATTCATACTGGTTTTCTTTTAAATCCTAACTATATACAAAACAAAAATAATCATCACTGACTTATTTCACAACCAAATTCATCTGAAAATTCATTATTTTTTTCAGAAAAACTATTCATTAATTAAAAAAATCTCAGAATAATTATATAGAAACCCATATCAATAATCCTTCGTTTTTCTTTTCCGCTGCTTTTGCGTAAATTTGCAATTCACTAAGCTACGACAATGGAAGAAGAAAAAAAATCCCTCAATTTTATTGAGCAAATTATAGAAGATGATATCAGTAACGGATTGCCAAAATCCAAACTACGTTTTCGTTTTCCGCCTGAACCGAATGGTTATTTGCATGTTGGTCATACCAAAGCTATTTGCATCAATTTCGGATTGGGACAAAAATACGGTGCACCTGTAAATCTTCGGTTTGATGATACCAATCCCGAAAAAGAAGAACAAGAATTTGTAGATGCCATCAAAAAAGATATTGATTGGCTCGGTTTCAAGTACGATCAAGAATTGTATGCGTCAGATTACTTCCATCAGTTATATGATTGGGCTGTGAAAATGATTAAAGAAGGTAAAGCTTATGTAGATGAACAACCATCTGAAATTATCACTGAACAACGCAAAAATCCAACCGAAAATGGTGTAGAATCGCCCTACAGAAATCGCCCAATTGAAGAAAGTATTGCACTTTTTGAAAAAATGAAAAACGGCGAGTTTGAGGAAGGTGCGATGTCACTTCGTGCAAAAATTGATATGACTTCACCCAATATGAATATGCGTGATCCTGTGATGTACCGAATTCTGAAAAGACCACACCACAGAACAAGCGAAGATTGGAAAATCTACCCTATGTATGATTGGGCTCATGGTGAATCTGATTATTTGGAGCAAATTACGCATTCTTTGTGCTCATTAGAATTTGAAAATCACCGACCTCTTTACAATTGGTATTTAGAGCAAGTGTATGATGATACCAAAATAGCCCCAAAACAACGGGAATTTGCGAGAATGAACGTTAGTTACATGGTCACTTCTAAAAGAAAATTGCAAAGATTGGTTGCAGAAGGTATTGTAACAGGTTGGGACGATCCCAGAATGCCAACAATTTCCGGGATGCGGAGATTGGGTTACACACCAGCTTCTATCAGAAATTTTATAGAAAAAGTAGGTGTAGCAAAACGTGAAAACCTCATAGATATCAAATTACTGGAATTCTGTGTGAGAGAAGACCTCAACAAAGTGGCTACCAGAATGATGGCAGTAGTGAATCCAGTGAAATTGGTCATCGAAAATTATCCTGAAAACCAAGAAGAATGGTTAGAAACCGAAAATAATCCCGAAGATGAAAATGCAGGTACCAGAAAAGTACCTTTCTCTAGAGAATTGTACATAGAGAGAGAAGATTTTATGGAAGAAGCTCCTAAAAAATTCTTCAGACTTTCTCTTGGGAACGAAGTTCGCTTGAAATCGGCATACATCATTAAAGCAAACAGAGTTGAGAAAGATGAAAACGGAGAAATCACCACTATTTTTGCAACCTATGATGATGATTCAAAATCTGGAAGCGGATCAGAAGCGAGCCAAAGAAAAGTGAAAGGAACGTTGCATTGGGTTTCTGCAAAACATGCGTTACCAATAGAAATTAGAATTTATGATCGTCTTTTTACAAATGAACAACCAGACGCAGAAAAAGAAGTTGATTTTATGGAATTTGTGAACAGAGATGCACTGCAAATTTCTACTGGTTTTGCGGAGCCAGAATTAGCGAATGTAGAAATCGGACAAGCTCTTCAATTTCAAAGAATTGGCTATTTTACTAAAGACCAAGATTCTAACAAAGATACATTAGTTTTCAACCGAACAGTTACGCTGAAAGACAGCTTCAAACTTGCGGAATAATTTTTTTCAATGAATTATTTTTTCATTAATGATCATTAATGAAAACAAAAAAAGCATCTGTAAACAGATGCTTTTTTTATAAATTAAGTTAAGTGTTTCTATTATTTATAAGATTCTATGCACTTGTTTAGTAAATCTACTTGTTGATTAATTGTTGCACTGTTTGGATTTGCTTTTAGTACTGCCATTTTTCTGGTCAAACCATCTTTCAGCATATTTACAATCATCATTTTCACTTGTGGATTGTTGCCAATTTGTGATTTAGCCATTCCCAAAATTTTGGTTACGCTTTGGGTAGCTTTTACATTATCAGAATCCATAATCCAATTAAATCCTTCTTCTGCAATAGCACCATTTTTTGGATCTTGAAATTTCAAGAACGGGTAAAATGCTACAATTTGTCCTATATAAGGCATTTGCGAAGTGATTTTATTTTTTACAATCGTAGGATACAATTGGGTAATAAGTTCATCTGATGCATTGCTCAAATCAATTTTATCTGCTAAAGCAGTCACTTTTTCTGGTGCAACAATCGCAATTGCAGCAAAAGAACTACCTTTTATCGCATTAGAAACTGCAGAAATTCCTTTTTCGAAAAGTGGAAGATATTTATTGTTTTTAGTTTTTGCCAATGCTGAAATTGCGGCACTTTGCACCAAAGTTTTTGGATCGTTACTTGCTATTTTTTCGACGTCAGAAAGAGCCAATTTTGCCTGATCTGCATTGGATAAATCTAAATCTTTCAGTGCTTTTATTCTTAATCTAAAAAACGGATCTTTCAACGCCGCAATTACTATTTTGAGTGTTTCAGGATTTTTACCAAGATTTGCTTCAGCATCTTTTAGTGCTAAAAATCTGCTATTAAAGTCTTTGGCATTTTGGTATTGGAAAAGGTATTGTTCTGGTGTTTTGTCATCAGTAATGTCTGCCAAAATCACACCATCTGGATTTACATTTACCAATTCTGGTTGTTGTGTATAATCAAATGTGAAATCATTTTTGGCTTTTGCATCCACCCAAACTTGGTGTCTTTTTGCTTTTCCTTTCTCGTAAACATCAATTGCTAAAGGAAATTGAAACAAATCTGATTGCGTTTGTATTACAGAAACCGTAACTTGTTTTTTCACAGGTTCAAAAGCATATTTGATGGTTAATTTCGGGTTTCCGCTACCATAATACCACTGATTGAAAAACCAGTTCAGATCTTTTCCCGAAACTTTCTCTAGAGAAAGTCTTAGTTGTTGTGCTTCCCCAGTTTTGTATTCGTTGGTTTTCAGATAATCGTTTATTCCTGCAAAAAATGCATCGTCACCCAAATAATTTCTTAGCATATGCAGAATTGCGCCACCTTTGTTGTAGGTAACTCCATCAAACATATCTTCTCTGGAATCATAATTAAAACGAACCAAATTTTTTGAAAAATTATTTGGCACCATTTTGTAGGTTTCCAAAGATTTTTTAAGGTGATAATCTGCAGCATCTTTCCCGTATTTATACTCATTCCACAAATATTCTGAATAATCTGCAAAAGACTCATTCACAGTAAGATTGCTCCAACTTTCAGCAGTCACCAAATCACCAAACCACTGGTGAAATAATTCGTGTGCAACTACATCTTCCCATTTGTTTTCGTCTACCAAATCACCGGTTTTTTGATTCGCAGATTCACCGTGAAGTGTAGAAGTGGTATTTTCCATAGCGCCAGAAACGTAGTCTCTACCAACAATTTGAGCATATTTTACCCAAGGAAAATCATAATTCAGTTTTTTGCTAAAAAACTCCATCATTTCTGGTGTATTTCCAAAAATTTGTTTTGCATAAGGTTCATATTCTTTTTCTACGTAGTAATCTACTGGTATGTTTCTCCATTTGTCTTTTACCACCGCATATTCACCAACTCCCATAAAAAACAGGTAGGTAGAATGTCTCTTATCCATCATCCAATGATCAGTTCTTTGTCCGTTTCCTGCAGATTTTTGGTCTTGCAAAACTCCGTTTGAAAGGGTTACATATTTTTCAGGAACGGTGATATAAATTTCTTCGGTAGATTTTTGGTTGGGTTTATCTATAGTCGGAAACCAACAAGACGAAGATTCGGTTTCACCTTGAGTCCAGATTTGAGTTGGTTTTTCGGGATCTTTACCTTGTGCATTGATGAAATAAAGACCTTTTGCATCACTAATTGCAGCAGAACCTTTCTGTTTCACTTCATTTGGTCGTGCTACATATTTTATGTAAACGGTGTAATCTTCGTTTTTAGTGTAGGTTTTTCCTAAATTTATTTTTAAAATATCATCTTTGTAATCAAATTTCAAAGGTGATTTTGCACCATTTTTATCTAAAGAAACCTCACTGATGAGCATTCCTTTTGCATTAAGAACTAAGGAATCCGAAGGATAAAAAAACGGAGATGCAGTTAACCATTCTTCCCCATTCATTTCTTCTTTTTGGAAATCGAAATTCACCTTGAGTTTGGTGTGTTTCAGTTCGGTAGTTTTAGTGTGTGTTGCTCTGTAAACACCTTCTCTACCTGAAGTTTCGGTTTGAGAATGCATCAAGTTTATGGTA
The DNA here is from genome assembly GCA_937876095.1 of uncultured Flavobacteriales bacterium. Lineage (GTDB taxonomy): Bacteria > Bacteroidota > Bacteroidia > Flavobacteriales > Weeksellaceae > CALFIE01. Next base: position 12,917 of record CALFIE010000035.1, read on the forward strand.
ACTAAACTTATGATTAAAAGAATTTTTTTCATATAAAAATTTAAGGTTTTTTATTCGTTAAAAAAGTATCAAAAATATCATTGACCAAGGTTTCGTAATCGCCTTTTTTCAGTTGTTCTTTGGTTTTAGAAAAGGCTTTTTTCAACTCGCTTTCACCAAGAGAATCATCTGCAATTTCTACTGATTTCACGCCTTTTATCATCAAAAGTAAATCGATTATTTTCTCTGAATTGGCATTTTCTTCGATATTAATTTTAAGATATTTCATACTAATAAGTATTGTAAAATGGAGAAATGTTACAACAATATTCTAATTTCAACGCGAAAATTTTTTAGTCATTAACTTTGACATAGATTTCTTTGCTTCGCAAAAACTTTGTCAAAGCACTTACGATACAACTAACTCATTATTAGATGACTATGAAACAGAATTATCAAAAACAGAATTGATTTCCGAATCAGGAGTTAAAAGTAGTGCCTATTTTTAATTTCAATCGTGATAAACATCTTCATACTTCACTCCTGCTTCTATACGTACTTGCAACCAATTTTCTTGGGGAACAATCGGGCAATTGTAATCATTTGCATTATAAGCGCAATAAGGTTGATACGATTTGTTGAAGTCTAAAATAATTTTGTTTGTTTTCGGGATTTTCAAATCCAAGTATTTTCCGCCTCCATAAGTTTCTTTTCCGTTGGTTGAATCACGAAAAGGAAGAAAAAGATAGTCTTTGTATTCTTCTTTTTTCATTAATGATAAACTCTGATACAGTGTTAAAGTATACGATTTTCCATCTAATGTAAAACTAACTTTCCCGTATTCTTGATAGGTTTTTGATTTACCTGAAGAAGTTGGCAATTCAAAAGGTTTTGCACCTTCAGTTTTGGTGAAAATGGCATTTACACGGTATTTCAGATTAATCGGGAAAAACGGATGTTCTTTAAAATTTTTGAAATTTTCTCCTCGCAATGGAGTTTCTTCTGCATCTCGATATTCTGCATTGAGTTCTTTCTGAAACTTTTCAATTTCAGCAATCTGCAGTTTTTTGGATTGTGAAAACCCAAAAATGGAAACGACTAAAAATAAAAAAGTGAAAATTTTCATTTTTTTAAAAAAAATTGAACTTAAGAAAAGTTAATTGAACTGGTTTCTAAAAAACAAATAAACATTTTTAACTTTGACAAAGATAATTTTCTACGAAAATTGAACTTTGTCAAAGTATTTATACAGCAACTGGTGCTTTAATTGCTGGTTCTGGATCGTAATTTTCTAAAGTGAAATCAGAAAAATCAAAATCAAAAATATTGTTGATTTCAGGATTGAGTTTCATAGTAGGCAATTGTTTTGGCTTTCTCGAAAGTTGCAAATTAACCTGCTCAAAATGGTTTTGGTATATATGTACATCGCCAAAAGTATGCACATAATCGCCGACTTCTAAACCGCAAACTTGCGCAACCATCATACAAAGCAAGGCATAACTCGCAATATTGAAGGGAACTCCCAAAAATACATCGGCACTTCTTTGGTACAATTGCAGCGACAATTTTCCATCGGCAACATAAAACTGAAACATGGCGTGACACGGAGCAAGAGCCATATTCGGAATTTCGGCGACATTCCACGCAGAAACTATCAATCTTCTGGAATCTGGATTTTTCTTGATTTGCTCAATTACTTCAGATATTTGGTCAACAATTTTACCATCTTTTCCTTCCCAACTTCGCCATTGCGCTCCATAAACCGGACCGAGATTTCCATTTTCATCTGCCCATTCGTTCCAAATTTTTACGCTGTTATCAGTTAGATATTTGATATTGGTATCGCCTTTCAAAAACCACAACAATTCATAAATAATGGATTTCAGATGCACTTTTTTGGTCGTAACCAAAGGGAAACCTTTTGACAAATCGTAACGTAATTGATAACCAAAAACACTGCGTGTTCCAGTTCCTGTTCTGTCAGATTTATCGGTTCCTTTGTCGAGAATATGTTGTAGAAGGTCTAAATAGTTTTGCATCGTAAAAATTTGAAATTTGAGGTTTGAAATTTGAAATTATTATTCACAAATTAAAGAAAATTTCACCAAATATTTTTGATGCGTTGTGTTAAGTTATTCACAATGAATGTATCTCCTGATTTTTTGCCTTGCATTGCTTTTGCAATAGGTGATTCATTAGAAATAATGTAGATTTTTTTATCCTCAAATCGTATTTCACCTAAAGAAATGGAAATGTAAAACAGTCCGTTTTCGGTTTCTACCAAACTTCCCAAACCTATCTTTTTATGAGGATTGGCCGGAATATTCTTTAAAATTTGTTGCGATTTTAGTTGCTCAATCAGTTGAACTTGTAGATTATTGATTTCCTGTTGAAGCATTTCGCGAGAAGTCTCGTATTTGTCGCCCATCGAACTTTTAGTATCGTTATTAGAAGCGCGAGTTTCAGCAATAAGAGATTCTAATTTCTGAATTTTTTCGGAAATTTTTTGTTGAACAAAAGATAAAAGTAATGTCTTATTCACTGAAAAATAGATGGTGATTACTACCCTTTCTGCGTTTGAAACGCAGAAAGGGTTTGTTGATAAAATTTAATAAATAGTTTGTAAAGATTCATAGTTTTCGTGACACCAAATAAAATTTTCACGATTTTCAAACAAATCTAAGGTTTCTTTCCTTTTCAATTTTGTTTTACCATTTGCAATATGGGCATTATAAGAACTCCAAGCATAATCTTCAGGTTTATTAACTAAACGATGATTTACAGGGTTTGTATTGATGTAAAGTATTACTTGTATTAGATATTGGTCGTCCGTAATTCGTTTTCTTTCAAAAGGTTTTTCAAACAAACTTCCTGTTCTATTGTACTTTTTATTCATTGCTTGTGAATACGCATTTAGAAAATGGGAAAACTGTTTAGATGCAGTAACAATTTTTGGCTTTTGTGTGGTAGAATATTTAAGTTCTTGATGATTAATCTCTTCTTTTTCTTTAATTCTAACCAAAAAATGAAAATGATTTTCGAGCAAACAATAAGCATACAAATCCAAAACTGGAAGCATATATTTGGCTAAAAGTTTCAGAAAATAATGATAATTTTCTACTGCGTAGAAAATTTTTTCACCATTGTTTCCTCTGTTGTAAATGTGGTAATAAAATCCTTCTTCAATTGAATCAATTTCCATAATCAAATATACTATTTTTTTGAAAAATTAAAAAAGGATTTAACAAAAAACCCTTTCTGCGATTCAAACGCAGAAAGGGTTCGTTATAACAACACTTGAGTGCAATTTTGTAGTTTATTATTTTTTTTAAAAAAAACTATTCAATATACTCATCAGAAATTTATATTTCTACTTCACCAAAACCGCAAAATCTGACACTTTAAAAGAAAAATCTTTGTTGATGGAAACATCTTTGGTTGTTCCATCAAAAACACTTTTGAAACTTCCGGAAACGTGCTCATCTAAAATAGAAAAACTCACCGGTTCTTTAGATAAATTCAAGACTACTAAAACCTCATCTTTTCCATTTTTACGAATATAAGCCAAGATTTTATCGTTTGCAGTGGTATTTACAAAATAGGTGGTAACATTAGAATCTCCGCCTCGTAAAGCAGGATTGGTAGATTTCAGATCAAGCAAAATTTTGTAAAAATCGGCTAACTGATAAGTTCCGTCCCAAGCAATCGTGTCTCTTTCAAAAAATAAAAGTCGTTTATTATTTGGCAATTCTTGACCAGAATACAAAAGCGGAACTCCATTCCAAGTTGCACTAAAAACAGCCAAAGGTTTTGTGATAACGCCGTATTTTTCGTATTCGCTTCCGTTCCAAGAATTTTCGTCGTGATTGGTCGTAAACCATGCTCTTTGCGATTGATCTCCGATTGCAGAATATTTCACAAGCAAATCTTTCAAATCTTGAAGCGGAAGATTTTTTTTGTAATAATCTTCAGATTTGTGCATCCAAGTCCAAGAGTAACTTGCATCAAACACTTTTCCGTATTCAGGATTTTCGAGTTCATCAAATTCACCCAAGAAAAAAAGTGGTTTCAATTTTTCGACTTCTGGTCTTGCTTGCTGCCAAAAATCGACTTCAACCCAACTTGCAAGGTCGCAACGAAAACCATCTATATCACATTCGCGAACCCAAAATTTCATAGCATCTATCATCGCATTTCGGAGTGCAGGATTTTTGTAATCGAGTTCTATGATATCGTCCATTCCTGATGCAATATGGAATTTTCCATCGGCATCGTGAAGGTAATAATCTGGGTGCGTTTTGGTCCAAACATGATCCCAACCTGTATGATTGGCAACCCAATCTATAATCACTTTAAAACCTAATTGGTGCGCCTCTTTTACCAAATTTTTGAAATCGTCTAAATTTCCAAATTCCGGATTGATGCTGGTGTAATCTTGCGCTGCATAAGGACTTCCCAAACTTCCTTTTTTATTTTTTTGTGCAATTGGCGTAATTGGCATAAACCAAAGCGTTTTCACACCCATTGCTTTTAGTCGGGGCATTTCCTTTGCAAATGCATTGAAAGTACCTTCTCTAGTATATTGTCTTACGTTTACCTCATAAATATTTGTATTGTGTTTCCACTGGCTTGGTTGTTCCATATTTTTTGATTTTTTTTGAACGCCACAAGAAACCAATGCAAATCCCAATGCAGCAAGTAGTATTTTTTTAATCATTCAATTTATTTTTATGGATTGTTTTCGAATCTTCAATTTTTCTTGAAAACCCATAACAAATGTACTAAAAAAGCCCGAAAAAATCGGGCTTCAAAATATTATTAACATCTTAATCTTCTGAGGAATCATCATCAAAAACATCATCTGCATAGTCATCTACTTCCTCATCATAGTTGTCATCGTCTTCATCTTCAAAACTGGCGTTTCCGAAATCATCTTCAAATCCGAAATCGTCTTCTAAAAGAGGCATTGCAGATTTTTTGGTTTTAGATCCTCCAGATTTTCCTGGTGCTTTCAAAGGTACATTACCAAATCTAAAAATGGTGATTGGATAATTTACGGCTGGTTTTTCATCTGAAATTTCTACTAATTCTATGTAAAATTCCCACAAATCGAGCAAGCCATACTGAAAATGACCTTTGTCTCCTACTTTTACAAAAGCTTCGTTCAGATAAATATCAGACATAATTTCACCATCTCCATCATCACTCATATCTTCTAGAGGTACAGATTTTACGACAACTCCATCATTATCTAAAATGCTGTATGACGATAATTCATCACCTTGTAAACTGAATGCACTTTTGATTCCCAAATGCAAATTCCAAAGTGTTTGTTTGTCTTTGATTTCGATATCTCTGAAGATATCATCTTTGGTATCTAAAATTATTCTTATTTTATAAATCATGTTTTATAGACTTATTAATCTTTATTAATGATAATTTTTTGGGATTTTATTTCGGCTACAAATATAAAACAAATGAGTTTGGACAAAAAAAAATAAAGTATTTTTTTTTTAGTTTTTTTTTGTTTAGTTTCCCACGTAAATTTCTGAAACGATTTTTATTAATCATTTGCAGATGCTAATTTGCTTGCTCTAGATGAAAACTAAACGTAGTGCCTTCTAAATAAACACTTTGCACCGAAATATTCTGCTGATGTGCTTCTAAAATATGTTTTACAATAGCCAAACCAAGTCCAGAACCACCTTCTCTGCGACTTCGGCTGGTTTCTACCCGATAAAATCGCTCGAATATTCTAGGTAGAATTTCGGGTTTTATTCCCATTCCGTTATCTTGGACTTCAATCAAAATTTTGGAATTTTTTGCACTGGTTTTTACGGTAATTTGTGCCAATTCTCTATTAGCATAGTACACTGCATTAGAAATTAAATTGAGCAATACTTGAGAAATTTTTTGTTTATCTGCCCATACAAATAATTGATTTTGAGAATTTTGCAATTTGATTTTAGCATTTTTTTTCTGTGCATCTATCTCCAATAAATCTGCTATTTCCTTAATAACTGAATTGATATCAAACTGGGTATAGTTCAAACTAATCTCACCTGATTCGTATTGGTTGATCATATCTAAATCTGTCACGATATTCAGTAATCGTTCTACCGAACTATCAATTCTTTGTAAATATTTATCTCGAATATTCAGGTTCTCTACTCCACCTTCTAGCAAAGTTTCTACGTAACCTTGTATGGAGAAAAGGGGCGTCTTGAGCTCGTGTGATACGTTACCTATGTATTCTTTTCTATAGATTTCCATCTCCTTCATCGTATCTATTTGCGTGACATTTTCTTGTATGCGCTCTTCTAATTCTTTGAAACCTACTTTTTCTTCGTTTTCGGTTTTAGAAGGAATTATTTCAGAAATTTTTCGGATTTGATTTTTTCCGTAGGAATTAAATAGAAATTCTAGTACAAAATAATTGATAATCACCATCACCAAAATGCTGATGATAAAGTATTCGTAATTTGTAGGTGAATTTTTGCTTACGTATTGGAACACCAATGCAACCAATGCCATAACAAAGGTGAGCAAAACTGCTGCAATAAGTGACAGACGATACAATTTCATATTGCAAAATTACTAAACTAATTTGTAACCAATACCTTTAAGCGTTTGTATATGGTCTAAACCCAGTTTTTCTCGCAATCTTCGGATGTGTACATCTATAGTTCTTTCGCCAACAATAACATCATTACCCCAAACTTTCTGCAAAATTTCGTCTCGGCTGAAAACTTTTTCGGTGTTAGAAGCCAATAAATAGAGTAAATCGAATTCTTTTTTGGGTAATATTATAGGAAGTCCGTTTTTGGTCACTTTGAAAATATTTCGGTCAATCACCAAATCTCCAAAAACTATTTTACCTGTATTTTCTGTAGTTTGAGAGGTGAGATTTAACAGTGCATTTATTTTTGAAATCAGAATTTTTGGTTTGATGATTTTCACAATGTAATCATTTGCACCAGCATCAAAACCTGCTAATTGAGAAAATTCTTCGGATCTTGCAGATAAAAAAACAATCAGCGTTTTCTGTAATTCTGGAATGGTTCTAAGTTCTTGGCATGCTTCGATTCCGTCTTTTTCGGGCATCATTACATCTAACAAAATCAAATCGGGAATAATCTCCTTTGCTTTTACAATGCCTTCGTCTGCAGAAGATGCCGCAAAAACTTGATATCCTGCTTTCTCTAGATTATAAGAGATCAATTCAAGAATATCAAACTCATCGTCTATTATCAGTACTTTTTTTCCTTTCATTGCTGATTTTATCTTTTCAAAATTAATTAAAATTAATATGGTAATCGTCTTAATTTAAAAAAGTTCATAATTATTTAACATAGGGTTGAATCTATTCACAAATATTTAAAAGAAAGTTCACACGCTCTAAACCAACTTTGGTGGTAGTTATGATTTCCTTTGCACTGACAGAAAATTAAGTAAAAAATAGTAATGAAATTAACAAAGTTTAGTGTTGGAGTGTACTTTTTGATGGGTTCTTCTACCATATTTTTTGCACAAGTAAAAACGGATACCCTAAAAAAAGAAAGCAAAATAGAAGGAGTTGTTTTGCAAGGTAATACCAACAAAAAAACAGAAACAGCGGTATTGCTAGAACAAAAAAAAGCCATCGTACAGAAACAATCTATTGGTGCTGCTGAAATTTCTAGAAAAGGCATATCTAACCTAGAACAAGGACTTACCAAAATAACCGGTATCAACACGGTAGAATCCAGAGGTTTGTTTGTACGTGGATTAGAAGAACGTTACAACTCGCTTTTGGTAAATGGTTTGGCTACACCATCTAACAACCCATTTCAAAAAATTATAGAACTGAAACAATTCCCAACTGATATCGTAGGGAAATTTGACGTATATAAAACCTACAACGCCAATCTTTTTGGCGATTTTGCCGGTGCAACTTTTGACATTGAAACATTGGTACCTGAAACTGAATTTACGAAATTAGAGTTTTCGGTAGGTTTTAATAGTCAAAGTACTTTTAGAGATAATTTCAAGGTAAACCAAAATGCTAATACCATGAAAGGTTACATAGGTCTTAATTCTAAAGACCGAGAGTTACCAGTAGAAGTAAATGGTTATAGACCAAGTGGTGCTTTTATAGCGAACTCATCTTTCAAAGATTCTTGGAATGTAGATAATGTGAAATCGCTGCCTAATACCGGAATTGGTTTCACGACCTCACAAAAATTGAAATTTGAAAACGGAGGGAAATTAGGTTTTCTATTTAATCTCAACCAAAGTAGTGAATACGAATATAGAGAAGGAAATGATAATATCTTCGATAATGGTGGACAATACAAAAACAAATTGTACAAAAAAGAATACAATTATAATTTGCAATCTACCGCTTTACTTGGTTTAGGATACAGAAAATCTAAAACGAAGATTGATCTTCAAGGTGTATTCATACAAAATGCATCAAACCAAATACAAGATTATGATGGTTACCGAGATAACAAAAATGAAGACATTATGTTTTTCAGAACCAACCAAATGGATATTTCTAGATTAACTGATATTCAAATTTTGGCTTCGCAATCCTTAGGAGATAGACACCAAATAAAAATTGGTGGAAGTTGGGTAAACAACTGGTTTTCACAACCCGATCGTAAAACTTTCTACGGTAGAAGAAATGGTGATAACACTTCAGAAGTAAGTTATGGCGGTAATAATATGATCAGACAATATCTGGATCTTAGTGGTACCAATTATTTTTCTGGAATGGCTGAATATCAACTTTTTTTAGGAAAAAAGTCAGAGGAAAATTACTATCCTATCAATTTAACCTTCGGTTACAATGGTTTTGCGGATAAAAGAACTATGTCTTATCGCTTTATATTTTCAAAATCTACATCATCTGCAGGACAAACCATCAATATAGACCAACCAGATTCGGTTTTCGATGCTTCTTCAAATGCTGGAATTTTGCAATACCGAGAAAGTGATCAGCCGAACTATAAATCATTTTTATACCAATTTGTAAATGCAGGTTATGCACAAGCAAATGTAAAACCAAGTAAATCTTGGGATATTTTGGCTGGATTGCGTGTAGAAAACAACATGGCAATTACGAGATATAAGTTAATTTCTGATGACGTAAATGGCAGTTTCAGAACAATTTCGAAAAATCAAACCTACTTCTTGCCATCACTTTCGGTGAAAAAAACGCTGAACAACAAATCCAACATCCGATTTGCAGCAAGTAAAACAATAACAAGACCAATTTTGATAGAAACATTGCCGATAGAATACATCAATCCGGATAACAACAATATTGTTGGAAATTATGATCGCCCAAATGCAAGTTTTGGTGATGATTTCAGAGGACTTGATAATAGCCAAAATTATAATTTGGATTTGAAATATGAGTTCTTCCCAAAAAACAACGAGATTTTTGCCATTAATATTTTTGGTAAAAAAATAGATCGCGCAATAGAACGTAGTTATATTGCCTCAAGTAACTCCAATGGAACCGTAATTACCTATTACAATGCAAAATCGGCAATACTTTTGGGTGCTGAATTAGAAACCGTTTTTGGTCTAAGTAGAATTTCTGAAAACCTTAAGCGTTGGTCTATAGGAGCCAATGCAACCTTTATACATTCAGAAGTTACCCAATCTGCGGCACAAGATAGAGAAACCCATTTTGGAACCAAAAGAAATTTGCAAGGAGCTGCTCCTTGGATGGTAAATGCAGATGTAAAATATGAATTGAAAAACAACAATAATCTTAAAAGAACATTGTCTCTTGTATATAATGTTTCGGGCAAAAAAATATACGGCGTCGGATTCGGAAATTTAGACCACGTTTACGAGATGCCATTCCATCAGTTAGATTTTATTCTACAAGCAGAAGTTTCCAAAAAAGTAGATGTGAAGTTGGCTATTTTCAATATTCTTAATTCACAATACAAACTCAATTTAGGAACCGACAACAAGGTTGCTTTAGACCCAACTTCTAGCTCCATATCTACCGATTACAGATTGGAAGATTACAAAAAAGGAACATCTTTCAACATTAGTGTGGGATACAAATTTTAATAACTTTTAATTTTAAAAAAATATATCAATATGAAAAACAACATTTACAAACTATTAACCATAGTTTTAGCATCATTTGCCTTAGTTTCTTGTAGAGTTGAAATCAACGAAAATACAGATGCGGCAACTCAGACAGGAACTGGTACAACTACCGGAAATATAATGAACGGTACAGGAACTTTATCTGGAACCATTACGCAAGATTTATTAATAAAAGAAGGAACATATACACTAACTGGTTTGGTAAAAATTGCTGCTGGTGTAAAACTTACCGTGGAACCAGGAGCAACCTTCAATGTAACTACTACTACAACTTCAGGACTTGTATTTCTTAAAGGTTCCAAGGCATATTTAGACGGAAGTTCTACAAAACCTATTGTATTCACTACTACTACAAAATCTCCTGGAGATTGGTGCGGAATCACGGTTTATGGTGATGCTCCTATCAAAGCAAACGGAGGTGGTGCTTCTGCAACTTCTGAAGATGGACTCAACCAAATTTATGGCGGAACAGACATCGGTTCTAACTCAGGAATTTTCAGATATGTACGTGTAGAATATGCTGGTAAAAAAATCGGAGATGGAACTTCAGAATTTAACGGATGGACGTTCTACGCAGTTGGTGCAGGTACTATTTTAGAAAATTTGGTTTCCTACAAAGGAACTGATGATGGTATAGAATTTTTTGGTGGAACAGTGAGTGCTAAAAACTTTATTTCTTACGGAAATTATGATGACGCATTCGATTGGCAAGATGGTTGGTACGGACAAGACAATAGCAATTGGTTTGCCTACCAAACTGGTACCGGAAACTACGGTATGGAAATAGAATCGTCTAATAATGCCGATGCAAATGCACCAAAAGTTACAGGAATCACCTTAATTAGAGCAGCAGGAACCAATCCTGAAGTTGCAGGATCGTCTGAAATTTCTGCGATACAATTCAAAAAACACGGAAATGGTAAATTTTCAAACGTGTACATCAAAGGTTATGTAAATACTGGTGGTAAAAATGCTTATCCTATTGTAATACAAGATCTTGCAACAGATAATTTGCAAGTACTTGCCAATAAGATTGCAGTAACACCTATCAATATTGTAGACTCTGATAACACATCTACTTATTATTACGCAGGATTTACCTCAACTGCTCCAAAAACAATCACCCAAACTGCATCAGTTTCTAAAATTCAAATGACAGGTGGAGCTTGGTCAACTGTTGAAGGTGTAGATCTTACCACTTTGCTACAATAGAACAATTAGTTTTTCATTCATATCAATAAAGAAAAGCCATCGAAAAAAATTTCCGATGGCTTTTTTAATTTTATTATTTTCTATTTTTTGGAAAACCAAAATCATTTAAAAATACTTTCTTTTACGAATACTGAAATTTTCTCACTATTTCTAGCGTTTTGTCAATTTCCTTTTCTTGTATTGCTGCAGAAATAAACCACGTTTCGTAACCACTTGGTGGTAAGTAAATACCTTGTTTCAGGAGTTGATGAAAAAAATTATTGAACAAGGCGTGATTGGCATTTGCTGCTTCATCAAAATTAGCAACCGACGAAATATGGAAGAACACACTCATCATTGAACCTTTTCTGTTGATACGGTGTGCAATTCCTTTTTCATTCAATATTTTCCCGATTTCGAAATCTAAAATTTCGGTGGTTTTTTCTATATTTTTATAAAAACTTTCATTATTTCTAATAAGTTGCAGCGTGGTAAGTCCGGCTCTCATTGCCAAAGGATTTCCACTGAGAGTTCCAGCTTGGTACACCGCACCATTTGGAGCAAGATGATTCATAATTTCGTTGCTACCAGCAAATGCACCAACTGGTAAACCACCACCAATTACTTTTCCGTAGGTTACCAAATCGGCTTTTACACCATACACTTCTTGTGCTCCACCAAAAGCGAGACGAAAACCAGTCATTACTTCATCAAAAATCAACAAAGTACCGTTTTCATCACAAATTTTTCTCAAATTTTGTAAAAAATCATTTTCAGGCAATACACAACCCATATTTCCAGCAACTGGTTCTATAATGATGGCTGCAATTTCACCAGAATTATGATTGAATAAATCTTGTACTTGTTCCCAATCATTATATCTTGCCAAAAGTGTATCTTTTGCAGTTCCTGCGGTAACTCCAGGTGAATTTGGGTTTCCAAAAGTAGCAGCTCCACTTCCTGCTTTTATAAGAAATGAATCTGAATGTCCGTGATAGCAACCTTCAAATTTGATGATTTTGTCTCTTTTGGTATATCCTCTTGCAAGACGAATTGCACTCATACAAGCTTCTGTACCAGAAGAAACCATTCTAATCTGATCGATATTTGGAACATTTTCTACAATAAATTTGGCAATTTCGGTTTCTAATTCGGTTGGTGTACCATAGGAAAAACCATTTTCTGCTTGTTTTTTGATGGCTTCTAAGACTTCAGGATGCGTGTGTCCCAAAATTGCGGGTCCCCAAGAATTGATGTAATCTACATACACATTTTCATCAACATCGGTTAAATAAGCACCTTTTGCAGATTTCATAAAAATAGGAGTTCCACCTACTGATTTGAAGGCACGAACTGGTGAATTTACACCACCTGGAATATAGTTTTGAGCATCTGCAAACAAGGCAGAACTTCTTTGGTATAACATAATTTTTGATTAATAATTAATGATTACGCCTGATTAATCTCTCGGTTTTTTTTCTTGAAGATAAATCAAATCGCCAACTTTGGGTTGTCCACCTTCTTCCATACGGTTTTTGGAATAGAGTTTACTCAGTTTTATGGCAAATTTCTGTGAAATGGTATACATGGTATCACCTGCTGCACAAGTGTAAGTTGCAATATTGCCATTAGAATTTTTAGAATCTAGGAAAACAATGTCGCCATTTTTCAAATAGGGTTGTGTTAGATCGTTCCAACGCATCAATCTACTCTCGCTGATGTTGTATTTTTTAGAAATATAATAAATATCTGTATCTGCAGGAACTACAACATAAGGCAAACCTTCGTTCGGATGGTTTTTCAATAACATTGCGCTCAAAATTTCCTCTTTGGATTTCAGCCGTTCTTTTATAGGAGTCGCAGCAACCATTGGTGGTTTTACCACGACTACTTCTGGTTTTTTGGTTCCTGTTTTTGCCATAAATTCGGCATCGTTGCTAAGATCTGGGTACAATTTCAAAATAGTGAGATACACATTTTTGGAATCGCAATTATCAAACTGATCCAATTGGTAACGTTGAATTTTACCAATCAAAATTTGGGCATATCTTGGATTGGTTGCGTAACCTGCTTTCTTCAAACCATGAGCCCAAGATCTATAATCTTTCATATCGAGTTTGAAAAGATTTACATAGTATTTTCTGGTTGCCAAAAATTTGGAATGATCTTCATAGGATTGTTTTGGGTCGTCATACACTCTGAAACATTCATTGGGAGCGTCATCTGTATGTTTCATGGTTTTGCCTGTCCAATCTTCTTTGCATTTGATACCGAAATGGTTTTTGCCTTCTTGCGCCAATCTACTTTGTCCGCCTCCTGTTTCTAGCAAGCCTTGTGCAAGTGTAATTGAAGCCGGAATTTTGTATTTCTCCATTTCCTCAACAGCATAAGGTGCAAATTTTTGAATATATTGATCTTCTGTAGCCCAAGTTTGTGCTTGAAATTTAGACAGTAGAAGCACTGTAATCATCAATATTATTTTTTTCATATAAGGTCTGTTTTTACAGATTTTATTTTCACATTTTAACTTTCGGTTCAGTGTGGAATGTTGATTTGCGTTCGGTTTTGTTTCTTTAAAAATTGATTTGCTCCTTCTATACCTTGCAAACCACCGGTATGAAACGCCAAAATTCTACTCCCTTCTGGAAAATAATTTTCATTAATTAAATCAAACAAATGCCGCATCATTTTTCCGGTGTAGATTGGATCCAAAGGAATGCCAATTTGTTGCCAAAAATTTTGAATAAAAGCCACGTTTTCATCGGTAATTTTACCGTATTTTCCGTCGTGAGCTTCTAGTAAAGTTACATTTTTTCTGCCCGAAAATTCGAAAATTCTATGCAGTAGCGAATCATCTTTTACCACTTTGAAACCCAACACTTTTTGGTTTGGTTCACCAAATTTTGAAATTCCTGCGACTGTTCCTCCTGTTCCAACTGCAGTGCAAAGATAATCAAAACTTTTGGTTTGGTTTCCGAGCATATATCGCACTCCTTCTATTGCATTGGCATTGGTTCCACCTTCCGGAATCAGCAATGCATCAGGAAATTCCAGCTGTAATTTCTGCAACATCTCCTCTTTTTCCCGGTATGTATTTCTATCTACAAAACGGAAATCCATCTCATTTTGATGTGCCAATTTTAAGGTCGAATTTTCTAAAAATTGCGAGTGCAATTCCTCACCGCGTATTATTCCCAAAGTTGGGATTTGGTATTCTTTTCCTAATGCTGCAACTGCAGCAATATGGTTAGAATAAGCACCACCGAAAGTGATGATGCGTTTGTTTTTTGGATTTTTTCCTAGGTATTTATTAATATTGAAAAACAATTTCCAATATTTGTTTCCCGAAATTTCTGGGTGAATTTGGTCTTCTCTTTTGATATACAATTCCACCTTTTTGTCCAATGGAATTCGTACTATCGGGATTTCAATATTTGGAACCTTCATTTTTTCATTCAAAATTTTCAAACTTTTTGTTTATCTTTTTCTTGTAGATTCTTTCATTGGTTAGAAAATTCCAAAAATTACCAAATTTTCTGATTTTCAGATAATCTAAATCTTTTTCTTTTGCGAATGCTTCCCGTTCAAAAGAGATATTTCGGTAGGCAAGATAACCATCTTTCAGTTTAAAAAACCAATAGTAATATTCTATTACGTACCAAAGATAAAAAAACACCACCAACATTTCAACTTGCTGTCTGATGTGGATTTTCTCGTGATTGATTAAAATTGGGTTGGCCTTATCTTCTTTTTTTTTGATAATTATAAAAGGAAAAAGCGCAATCGCATTTATTTTTGTATTTTTGAGTAAAGTTTGGCACACAATTATCATATAACAAAGATAGAATTTTCAATTATTTTTTTTAACTAATGAACCAAAATATCATCAAAGAAAATGAAGATTACTACTTGACAAAAGAGGGGTACAAAGTTTTTACGAGTAGCTATCACCTAAAACGTGGCTATTGCTGCAAAAGTGGTTGCAAACATTGTCCGTATGGTTACGACAAGAAAACCGATCGTTTTGTAAAACCAAACCAAATTACAGACAAAAAAATCGAGAAGTAATCACCAAAATTTTTGAAAAATAATTAATACTAAATAACAATAAAATGAAGAAAACACTTTTTTTAGTACTATTGGCTTCGGCAAGTTTTGCAGTGCAATCTTGCAGTCCTTTTCAGGTAAAAACTGATTATGCTGAAACGGCTAATTTCAATCAATATAAAACCTATGTTTTCCGTACAGATGATTTGAAATTGAACGATATAGATAAAGATCGAGTTCTGAACGAAATTGCCAAAAATTTGCAAAGCAAAGGAATGACGCCGTCACAAGCATCGGATCTCATCATCAATGTAAAAGCATCTCACAAAAAAATTGAAGAAATGAGTTCATCTAGTCCATTCGGAATGTCTGTTTACGGTGGTTCTTTCGGTTGGGGAATTGGCATGAGCAGAACTTGGGGACGATACAATGATGATTATAATTCTGGAACTTTGACCATAGATATGATTGATGCAAAAACGCAAAAATTGGTTTGGCAAGGAATAGGAAGTGGTATTTCGGTAGATTCGCCACAAAGCAAACAAAAAGAAATTCCGCAAATTGTTGCAGAAATTATGGCTTATTATCCACCACAAAAAGGGAAATAATTTCATCATTTTTTTGACATCATTTTGAAATAAAAAAAGACCGCAAGTTGCGGTCTTTTTGTTATTGAATTCGATTTTTTTTAATGTTGTTGCTTTTTAAGTAGATCTTGTATTTGTTTCATTTGGTCCATATAACCATCAAAACCAATGGTAGAAATTTGATAAATCATAAATGCTAAACTAATTGCTCCAACTACTAATCCAATAATACAAAGAATTCTCCCTGTACTCAGATTGCTAAAATTGTTGTACAAACTTGGGTTTGCTTGGTACAGAAGATTGTCTTTTTTGTAAAGATTTAATCCAATAAGTCCACAAATAACACCAACAATTCCGTTGCAGCAGCAACTTCCTGCAATTGCAACAATTCCTAAAATAAGTACAGTTTGTGCGTTTGGTAATTTTTGTTCGTTCATAGTTTTTTGTATTTAAATTGTTTTTATAATTGAATTGGATGTTTAATAATAAATGAAACGACCATCGTAACTGCTGTAAGCAGAGCAAAAACAATAATTGCTTTGGAGTAATTTCTTTTTTTATCAATAAAATTAAGAAAGACACTTAGAAAAAAAAGCAACATAAAATAAATTGCCGGAAACATATGAAATGCTTCTACAAATTTACCTTGTGAGATTAATGCTAATGCTCTTTGTGTACCGCAACCCAAACAATCAAATCCTAAGTATTTTTTTGTAGGGCAAGAAAACATATAATCTTCTACTGCCATCATTTATTTTCAATAGTCAATAATACAAAAAAATAAATTATTTTTTAAAAATTATTTTTTGGCACGAAGATATGGTTCTGGGAAATAGCATTCTTTTCCTACTTCAAATGAGTACAATACTGGTAAATATGGATTTCGTAAAAATTCTCTCGCCACAAAAATAAGATCAGCCTCCTCTTTATTCAAGATGGTTTCTGCTTGTTTTCCTGTGGTAATAAGTCCAACTGCACCAGTTTTTATATCGGCTTCTTTCTTAATTTTTGCAGAAAACGGAACTTGATACCCATCAAAAACCGAAAATTTCACGCCGTGAATATTTCCACCACTGGAAACATCTATCAAATCTACATTTTTGGTTTTCAAAATTTTTGCAAGAGCAACACTTTCTGGCAAATCCCAACCATTTTCGGCATATTCCGTTGCAGAAATCCGCACAAAAAGCGGGTGATCATCATCTAAAACCTCATTTACCGCATCTACAATTTCTAGTAAAAACCGAATTCTGTTTTCAAAATTTCCGCCATATTCATCGGTTCTTTGGTTACTAAGTGGCGACAGAAATTGATGAATCAGATAACCATGTGCTGCGTGAATTTCAATCACATCAAATCCTGCATTTACTGCTCTGATTGCAGCATTTTTGAACATCAAAACTACTTCTTGTATTTCGCGTTCTGTAAGTTCAACAGGAGCACGTTCCTCTTCTAAATAAGGAATTTTAGAAGCAGAAACAATTTCCCAACCTCCGTTTTCTATAGAAATTTGTCTACCATTCCAAGTTGATGCTTTTCTACCTGCATGTGCGAGTTGAATCCCAATTTTAGAATCGGTTTGTTGGTGTACAAAATCCACCAATTTTTTCAGCACTTCACCTTGCTCATTGTTCCAAATTCCGAGGCATTTATTGGTAATTCTACCTTCTGGTACAATTCCGGTTGCTTCTATTATGATTAGTCCTACTCCACCTTGTGCTCTACTTGCATAGTGCACCATATGGAAATCGTTGGCAAAACCATTGGTTGCAGAATACATACACATTGGCGACATCACCCATCGATTTTTCAAGGTTAAATTTCTGAATTGAATAGAGGAATATAACATGATCACATAGTTTTTTTTAAGGAAAGAAAATAAAATGAAGTGTAAAATTAACCCATTTTTTGATATTAAAATTGAAAAAACGTCTAAAAAACCTCACTATCAATTAAAATACCTATCTTTACTCTCCAATTTTTTTAGATGGAAAAAGAATTCAATATCAAGTTTGAAGTCATCGCCAACCAAAATGACTTAAATGAAATAGAAAAAAAACTTTACAATGCTGCTTTCGAGGCAAGAAATAAAGCCTATGCAAATTATTCCAATTTCTATGTTGGTTGTGCAATTTTGCTTGAAAATGGTGAAATAATAACTGGTAGCAACCAAGAAAATGCGGCCTATCCTTCTGGTTTATGTGCTGAAAGAACCACTATTTTTTGGACTTCTGCCAATTATCCCAATGTAAAAATCAAGAAACTTTTTGTGATTGGTGCTCCAAAAGACGCTTTAACTTCCGTTCCGATTCCGCCTTGTGGAAGTTGCAGGCAATCTATTTTGGAATATGAGGTGAAGCAAGACGAAAATATTGAAATCTATTTCGCATCTTTAGATGGCGAAATTTTCAAAACAAAATCTATCAGAGATTTGCTTCCGTTTTCTTTTGACGCAAGTTTTTTGTAAAAAAACACTTTGATAAAGTTCAATTTTCGTAGAAAATTATCTTTGTCAAAGTTAAAAAGGTTATTTATTTTAATTTATTAGAAACTGTCTACAATAACTTTGACAAAGATTACTTTGCTTCGCAAAAACTTTGTCAAAGTATAAATAAACCCTACCTTTGCAACACTTTTAGAAAAGGGAATTGTGTGCAAATCACGAACTGTCCCCGCAACTGTAAATCACACTAAATACATAGTACGAAGTTAGAAGTACGAAGTTTTTTAATAAGAATTTCTGCAAAAAAAACCACTGAGAAATCGGGAAGGTGCAGAAATGTGAAAGTCAGGAGACCTTGCTGAAAGTATTACCAATAAACGATTTCGGAGGAAGAGTCGTGATTTCCTGAAATTCATTTTTCAGTATTTTACCTTTTATTTTTCCGATAAGTTTTCTTTAACCAAAATTTATTTTTTAATGAAAAAAAATGCAATTTTTGTTGGAGCAATGCTTGTCGTAAGTACCAAGATTTTTGCCCAACAAAAGAAGTTAGATTCTGTGAAATTACCAACTTATGTACAAATAGTTGATAAAACAGAAGGAATTAAGATTAACAATATTGAAGAAGTGACGATTGCTTCAAAAATTCCGCAACAATTGTACGAAACCGGTAAAAACGTAAAATTGCTGACCGAGAAAGATTTGGAAAAGTACCACGGACAATCACTAAACGATGTTCTTGACCAAGTTGCGGGAATCCAAATTTCTGGAAATTTCAACAACAATTCCGAGCCAAAATCAATGGAAATAAGAGGTGGAAGAAATACCAATGTTTTGATTTTATTAGACGGAGTTCCGCTGAAAGATGTTACTGGTAACGATTACACCGTTTCAGATTTGCGACTCGTTGCTTTGGAAAATATCGATTCCATCGAGATTCTGAATGGTGCAAGTTCGGTTTTGTATGGTTCTAATGCAACAGTTTCTGTCATTAATATTAAAACCAAGAAATCATCACAGAAAAAAATCGAAGGGCTGCTTTCTGCAAGAGGCGGTTCGTTTTCTACTTTTGCGCAAAATGCTTTATTAAAAGGGAAAATTGAAAAATTTAATTATCAAATTGCTGGATTTAATGAAAAATCTGATGGAATTTCCTCGGCTCTTGGTGATGATAGCTACGATAAAGATGGTTTTGAAAAACAAAATGTTTCGGCTAATGTTGGTTTCACCGACAAAAATGTTGAAATTAATGTAAATTCTGGCTGGAATCATCATCTATATAAATACGACAATGGTGCGTTTTCTGATGGATTTCAGCGCGGAAACGACCAACAATTTTACGTAGGTGGAAACGCAGGATTTACCTATAACAAAGGAAAATTGACTTTAAATATAAGAAATTCAACCACCAATCGTATGTTGCAAGATTTGGTTGCGAATTCTTATCAAGACCAATACCACTACAAAGGCGACGATTTTTTTGCGGAATTATTTAATTCTTATAAAATTAATGAAAAATTGAATTTTGTTGCGGGAATTCAGTACGAAAAGCAATCGATGTCGTTTTCAGAATTACCTTGGAGTGGAACTTCTATGGAAGACGTTTTGAAATTTGAAGACACTAATACCGCATCTTTTGATGCTTTTTTGAATGCCAATTTCAAGTACCACGAGTTTCATTTAGATGCAGGAACGAGATTAACCAATCATTCTAAATTTGGTAACCATTTGGTTTACAGTATCAATCCGTATTATTTGAAAGAAATGGATGCACTTTATTTCAAAATCGGTTATTCGTTTGCGACGGCTTTCATTGCGCCTACTTTGTACCAAAATTTTGGTGCGTTACCTTGGGTTTTGCCGAATTTCGATTTGAAACCTGAAACCAACCAATCTCACGAAATTGATGTAAATATCGGTAAAAAAGACCGAAGTTTGAATGTGACGGCAAGTATTTTCCAAAGACAAGAAAAGGATGTTTTTGCTTATCAAATCACCGATTTCACCACTTATGCAGGGAAATTTTTGAATGTAGATGAAAATAAAGTGAAAGGTTTTGAACTCGGTTTTGATTATAAAATCAATGAAATCATCAAATTGGGAGGAAATTTCAGTTATGTGGAAAAAGACAAAGAAGCAACCATGCTTCGTCAACCGAAACAGCGCATCAATTCTTATCTTGAACTATTGCCTTTCAAACAAACCCGAATTTCAATTTCGCATCTATTTGTAGGGACAAGAGCCGATTCTTACTACGATTCTAACACTTACAGCGTAAAAAATGTGGAAGATGCGAGTTATCATTTACTCAATCTCAACATCAACCAAAAAATTATTAAAAATTTAGAAACCTACCTGAATGTCGGGAATTTATTCAATACTTCGTATGTAGATGTGGTTGGTTACACTACCGAACCAAGAAATTACACGCTTGGTGTGAGTTATAAATTTTAAAAAAATGCTCTCGTAGATAAAATTTGCATCAAAATAAAATTATAATAGAAAATCCTTCAAAAATTTGAAGGATTTTTTTAAAAAATTAACTCTCGCAGATTTAGCAGATGGTGCTGATTTTTAAACCAAAAATAATCTGCTTAATTTGCTAAATCTGCGAGAGATTTCACATTTTCAAGCCCAAAATTTCGGCTTCTTTTATTACAAAATTTCTGGCTTCGGTTTTATCGTTGGCAATTTCTCCTTCCAAAATGGCTTCTTTTACTTTTTCTTTTAAAATACCAATTTCGCGACCAGGTTTTAGGTGGAACATTTCCATAATTTCTTCGCCGGAAATCGGCGGTTGAAAATTTCTGATGTGGTCTTTTTCTTCGACTTCCTTTATTTTTTCGGCGACATATTCAAAATTTTTCTTGAATTTGGCTTGTTTCTGCGAATTTTTGGTGGTAATATCGGCTTTGCAAAGCGTGAAAAGGTCTTCTAAATCTTCACCCGAATCAAAAAGCAATCGTCTTAATGCAGAATCAGATGTTCCATCATCAATCAATGCAATAGGTCGAGATGAAAGTTTAACCATTTTTTGCACGTATTTTAGGTCGTTTCCTAAAGGTAATTTCAAGCGTTGAAAAAGAGATTTTACCATTTTAGAACCCAAAAATTCGTGTCCGTGGAAAGTCCATCCTATTTTTTCTACAAATTTTTTGGTGGGTGCTTTTCCGATGTCGTGAAGCAATGCAGACCAACGAAGCCACAAATTTTCGGTGTTTTTAGAAATATTATCAACCACTTCCAACGTGTGCCAAAAATTATCTTTGTGCGTTTGTCCTTCTACTTCTTCTATGCCTTTCAGTGCGGTAAGTTCAGGAATTAGAATATCTAAAAGTCCGGTTTCTTCCATCAATTTCAAACCAATTGAAGGTTTTTCGGATAACATAATTTTGTTAAATTCCACCATAATTCTTTCCAAAGAAACAATCTTCATTCTTTCTTTTTCTTGTTTGATGGCTTTTAAAGAATATTCCTCGATTTCAAAACCTAAAACTGAGGCAAACCGAATCGCTCTCATCATTCTCAAAGGGTCGTCACTATAAGTTTGTGCAGGTTGAAGTGGAGTTCGCAAAATTTTATTTTGCATATCTTCTCGTCCGTTAAAAGGATCGATTAATTCACCAAAATTTTCTTTATTAATGGAAATTGCAAGTGCATTGATGGTGAAATCTCGACGTTTTTGGTCGTCTTCAATCGTGCCATTTTCTACGGATGGTTTTCGGGAATTTTCAGAATAACTTTCTTTTCTGGCTCCCACAAATTCCAAATCCAAATCTTGATATTTGAACATTGCCGTTCCATAAGTTTTGAAAACCGAAACTTTTAAATTTGGATTGATTTCTTCTGCAATTTTTTTTGCTAAAGTAATTCCGTTTTGCTCGGTCACGAAATCAATATCAGTCGGAACTTTCCTGTTCATCAATAAATCGCGAACAAAACCACCGACAATATAGACGGTTTGGTTGTTCTTTTCGGCAACATCAGCAATGATTTTGAAAAGTTTGAAATTTTTATTTTGATTTAAGTTGATTTTCATAATTAACCGCAAAAGTCACAAAAAATTTTTGTGCTTTTAAGTTTTGCAAAAGTATGAAAAAGTTGGTGTATAGCTATTACCACAATTATTCAAAAATATTTGACCACAAATCGAAAATTCGACGAAGTCAAAAGAAATAAAAGATTTTTGTGCTTTTAAGTTTTGCAAAAGGAGAAAAAAGTTATTTCGTGAGCAAATATTACAATAAAACCTTTTTTATTTTTTAAAAGGAGTCTATATCAACTTCAAAAAAAAAAATTTGTGACTTTTGTGGTTAAGAAAAACTTGTGGTTTAATATCACTCGCGAATAATCTTAATACGATTGTCTTTCCAAATTTTGATGATGGAAGAACCTCCATATGTAGACACTTTGTCGTGGTTTTCTTCAACTACGTAATCTACAGATTTGATGATTTCTAGGGAAATATCTGCAAATTTCAGTGGTGGTTTTTCGCCACTAAAATTCGCAGATGTAGAAACCAAAGGTTTGTTCAGTTTGCCGATCAGTTTTTTACAAAATTCATCTTTTACCAATCTGATTCCGATGCTACCATCTTCAGCCAACAATTCTTTAGGCAAATTTTTGGGATTATCATAAATAAAAGTTACTGGTTTTTCGGATAAGTCGATGATTTCCCAAGCCATTTCTGGAACATCTACCAAATCTTGTAAACGCTTTTCTGATTCCACCAAAATAATCAAAGATTTGTTCTTTTCGCGGTTTTTGATTTCAAAAATTTTGTTGATGGCATCAATATTCGTAGCATCACAACCAATTCCCCAAATCGTATCTGTTGGATATAGGATGGTTCCTCCGTTTTTTAGGATTTCTAAAGTTTTTTCCAAAACAAAAAATGTAATTTTATTTCAAATTCGGTAAATACCGTTCTTTTATCACTTTCAGGTGGTGGTAATTATGTCCTACAATAATTTTCCCGAGGTTTTCGACCGAAATTTCGTTTCCGTTGGCTTTTCCTGTGTATTGAAGCGCTTCATTTTGCAAATGTTTATAGAAAACAATCGTGGTTTCGCGTACATTTCTAAATTCTTCTAGCAAACTTGCCAAAGTCCTTTCGTTTGCAAAAGAATGGGCTACATAATCATCTTCTTCAAAACCAGCCAGTTCGGTTTGGTCTTTTCTCGCAAAACGCAATGCTCTGTACTGGAAAATCTTCTCGCAATCAATTAAATGGAGCAACAATTCTTTTAGTGTCCATTTTCCCTCTGCATAAGCAAAAAGTGCTTTTTCATCAGTTAAATCAGAAAAAATTGCAATGGTTTCAACACCGGAATTAGCAAGACCATCCATCCAATTTTCAGATGGAACTTGGTCTATATAATTCATAATATATTTTTGAAAATCGGTCATTCTTATCAATAATTAGATTGCTTTCACAATAAAATACTGTTTTTTACCTTTTTGCAGAAGTAAAAACTTTCCGTCTATCAAATCTTTTTCGGTGGCTACGAAATCGTCTTTTACTTTTTCTTTGTTTACCGAAATTGCGTTTCCTTGCAGTTCACGTTTTGCTTCACCTTTAGATTTTAGAAATCCAGAAACATCCGATAATACATCTACAATATTGCTACCTAAAACTTCTGATTTTACCACTTCTTTTTGCGGAACTCCATCAAAAATTTGTAAAAAGAGGTCTTCATCTAAAGAAACCAAATCTTCTGCGGTACTTCTCCCGAAAAGAATTTCCGAAGCTTTCACTGCTTTTTGCCATTCATCTGTTCCGTGAACCCAAACTGTGACTTCTTCTGCTAATTTTTTTTGTAATTTTCGTTCGTGAGGTGCCGTTTTATGATCTTCAATTAAACTTTCGATTTCATTTTTTGGTAAAAAAGTGTAAAATTTGATGAATCGTTCTGCATCTTCATCGGTTGCGTTCAACCAAAACTGATAAAATTTGTAAGGCGAAGTTTTCTTTGGATCGAGCCAATAATTTTCGCCTGCTTCAGATTTTCCGAATTTTGAACCATCAGATTTGGTAATAAGAGGAACTGTTAAAGCAAATGCTTCACCTTGCGCTTTTCTACGAATCAGTTCGGTTCCTGTGGTGATATTTCCCCATTGATCAGAGCCGCCCATTTGCAATTTCACACCATTATTTTGGTAGAGATGCAGAAAATCATAGCCTTGCAACAATTGGTAGGTAAATTCTGTAAAACTCATTCCTTCAGCTCCATCTTTCCCTGTAATTCTGTTTTTTACAGAATCTTTTGCCATCATATAATTGATGGTGATATTTTTCCCGATGTCGCGAGCAAAATCAAGAAAGGTGAAGTTTTTCATCCAGTCGTAATTGTTCACCAATTCTGCTTTGTTGGCTTCGTTCCCATCAAATTTCAAAAATTTTGAAAGTTGATTTTTTAAGCAATCTACATAGTGATTTAGCGTGTTTTCGTCTAAGAGATTTCGCTCAGAAGATTTACCAGAAGGATCACCAATCATACCAGTTGCACCACCAACCAAGGCAATTGGTTTGTGACCGTGTTGCTGAAAATGCGCCAAAATTTTAATCTGAATCAGGCTACCAATATGCAGAGAATCTGCAGTTGGATCAAAACCAATGTAAGCAGTGGTCATTTCCTTATCGAGTTGCGTGTCTGTTCCAGGCATCATATCGGCAAAAAGTCCGCGCCATTTCAATTCTTCTATAAAAGCGTTCATTTTCAGTTCAAATTTTTAGGAAATGCAAAGATAGAGAATTTGCGCCGAAGCATGAACTCTGAATTTATAAGATTTTTTTAGACTTATATAATAAAAATTTGAAGCAGTAGTTTCGTGATTCTTACGTATACAAACACGTTTTCCGCACTCGCTTTTTTAAAAATTTTTACCTCACTAACTCTCCTAAAGGAGAGAACCAAATTTTTAAAAGAGCTCAAACAATGCTGCAACCGTGGCTATTTTTCACTTTTAGGAATTCTTATAAATTTTTAAAATCCTTCAAGGATTTTTAATAAGGATACTTTTCGGCGCTCGCTTCGCTCGCGCCTTTATTTTCTTCTGCCGTAGATTTTTTGATTTAATGACGTGATATAAACTTCAAATGTTCCATTTTTGTTAATTCTGAAATCTAAATTATTTATTGAATATTTTAGGTATGCTTTTGTTGAACAATACCAAATAAAAAATTGATGTTTTCTTGAATCTAACTCGACATTTTTATCTTTCATAATTATTATTTTTTTGATTTGCTATAAAATTCACATTATTCATTTTTTCAAAAATAATATCAAGTCGAACCAAATATGTTTTTGCTAAATATTTTACTTAAATTATTGAATATTAGCGATTTAAAATTTTTGTGATTTTGAATTTGACTATGTTTTGTGAATCATATTTTCCTATCTTTGCATCTGCAATGGAAAAACCATCACTTCTTACACTGATAGACCTCGCCAAAAACAAAAATCAAAAGGCACAAACCAAGTTGATTAATGAATTTTGGGGCGATGTTTTCAGTTTTGTGATGAACAAAGTTCACGATGAAAATTCTGCCGATGAAATCACGGTTTCGGTGTTTTCCAAAGTTTTGGCAAAATTGGATTTGTACGATGAAAATTTTCAGTTCAAAACTTGGGTTCTTACGATTGCACAGAACACGATTATCGATTTTTGGCGCAAAAAAAACCGAGATATAGAAGACGAAACCGAAAATCTCGACGAAGTAAAAAATCAGTTTGCCAAATCACCTGAAGAATTGATGATTTCTGAGCAAGAGCAAGAGAAAATCTTCAAAACGGTGGCTTCTATGGACGCCAATTATCAAAAAATTATTCAACTACGATTTTTTGATGAAAAAAGCATCAAAGAAATAGCCGAAGAATTAGGACTTTCTGTTGCCAACACCAAAGTTAGAATTATGAGAGCCAAAAAAGTACTGGCCGAATTGTTGAACGAAAACGAGTAAAAATTCTCGCAGATTGGTCAGATTTGGCAGATTTATTTTTAAAATTGTTGAAAATTTGTAATCTGCTTTATCAGCAAAATCAGCGAGAGAATATAAAGAATATGCAAGATACCACAACCCAAAAACCAAAATGGATTCGCGTAAAACTCCCTACAGGAAAGAATTACCGCGAACTGAGAACTTTGGTAGATAAATATAAACTCAACACCATTTGCCAAAGTGGAAGTTGCCCAAATATGGGTGAATGTTGGGGAGAAGGAACCGCTACTTTTATGATTTTAGGAAATATTTGTACCCGAAGTTGTGGATTTTGTGGCGTAAAAACGGGAAAACCACTCGATGTTAATTGGGATGAGCCCGAAAAAGTAGCTCGCTCTATCAAATTAATGAAAATAAAACACGCAGTTCTCACTTCGGTTGACAGAGACGATCTGAAAGATATGGGCTCCATAATTTGGGCAGAAACGGTAAATGCAGTCCGCAGAATTTCTCCAGGAACAACTATGGAAACGTTGATTCCAGATTTTCAAGGGATTACAAAACATCTTGACAGAATGGTTGAAGTTGCTCCCGAAGTGATTTCTCACAATATGGAAACCGTGAAAAGATTAACACGCGAAGTGCGAATTCAAGCGAAATACGAGCGCAGTTTAGAAGTCTTAAGATACTTAAAAGAAGCAGGACAAAATCGCACCAAAACTGGCTTGATGCTTGGTTTGGGCGAAACAAAAGACGAAGTTTTAGAAACCATTTCAGAAATTAGAAATGCCAATGTAGATGTGATCACGATTGGACAATATCTTCAACCGACCAAAAAACACCTTCCTGTAAAACGATTTGTAGATTTAGAAGAATTTGAAGAATACCGAATTTTTGCAGAAAATTTAGGTTTTCGTCACGTTGAAAGTTCACCTTTGGTTCGCAGTTCTTACCACGCTGAGAAACATATTCATTAAAGAAGTTGGAAGTATAAATTTGAAATTCTAATTTCCGTAGAAACGAACGATTTTATATCATTGGAATGTATTCCAATGATATAAAATCAATTTCAAAATTAAATCTTTGCATTAAAATTTCGTACATTTCCGATTCAAAATATTTCTAATGAACGCAGTTCTCATCTCCATTGGTGACGAAATTCTTTCGGGAACTACCATCGATACCAATTCTAATTTCATCGCATCTGAACTCAGAAATATCGGTATCAAAGTGGTGCAGATTTTCACGATTTCAGATGAAATAGAAACCATCAAAAAAAATTTGAAATCGGCTTTTGAATTGGGCGATTTGGTGATTACAACAGGTGGACTTGGACCAACCAAAGATGATAAAACCAAAAAAGCATTTTGCGATTTCTATGAGGACGAACTGGTTTTAGATGAAGAAACTCTGCAACATCTTCGGAATTTGTTAGAAAAGCGAGGCAGAATTCATTTGTTAGAACGCAATCAGGAGCAAGCTGTTATTCTCAAAAAATCTAAAGTTTTTCAAAATTTCAACGGAACAGCACCGAGTTTGATGGTGGAAGAAAATGGCAAAATTGTGATTTGTCTTCCTGGTGTTCCGTATGAAGTGAAACCACTGATTAGCAATCAAATCATTCCGTTTTTGCAAGCGCGTTTTCAACAAAATTTTTTAATAACGAAAACAATTTCGGTGGTCAATTTTCCTGAAAGCTTGCTTTCGGATACCATAGAATCATGGGAATTGGCGTTGGCAAAAAACATTTCGTTGTCGTATTTGCCGATTGCAAACCGTGTGAAACTGAAACTAACTGCATCTGGAAAAGATTTGGACGCTTTGCAAAAGCAATTAGATAAAGAAGTGATGAAATTGAGACCATTTATTCAAAATCATATCATTGCAGAAAATGGTGATAAAATTGAAGAAATTTTACATGATTTATTGATTGCAAAGAATCTTACGATTTCTACCGCAGAAAGTTGTACAGGTGGTGAATTAGCACATCTTATTACTTCTGTTTCGGGAAGTTCTAAATATTTTTTAGGTGGAATTGTTGCATATGATTTTCATAAAAAAATAGAAATTTTGGGTGTTTCAGAAAAAACTATCAATGAAAAAACGGTGGTTTCCGAAGAAGTAGCGCAAGAAATGAGTTTGGGTTGCCAAAAACTCTTCAAAACCGATATTTCGCTTTCTACAACGGGAGTTGCAGGTCCCAATTCCGATGAATTTAATAATGAAATTGGTTTGGTGTACTATTCTATTCGAGTGAAAAATTTTGAAAAAAACTTTAAGCTATTTCTGCCTCATCTCGACCGTAAAGATTTTATGAATTTCGTTTCTATGAAGGTTTTACAAGATTTAATCGATATTTTAATTAATGAAAAAATTTAGTATGAAAAATCTGAAACTTATACTTTTGGTTTTGACTATCGCTGCATTGGTGTTTTCTTACATCGGTGCAAAAGAACCTTTCACTTGGTGGTTAGAAGTGGCTCCGGTTTTCTTAGGACTATTTTTTTTAATTATTTTTAGAAAATTTAAATTTACCAATTTGATTTATGTCGTTATTTTTCTGCATTTTTTAGTTTTAATTATAGGCGGACATTACACGTATGCAGAAGTTCCCGGTTTTGATTGGATGAACAAAATTTTGGGCGGAACAAGGAATAACTATGATAAAATCGGACATTTTATGCAAGGATTTTCACCTGCGCTGATTGTGCGTGAAATTTTCATCCGGAAAAATGTTGTGAATGGCAAGAAATGGTTGTTCTTTTTGGTGCTTTGTTTTGTAATGTTTGTGAGTTCAACTTATGAATTGATAGAATGGTTGGTTTCTGTTTCTACAGGTGACAAAGGCGATAGTTTTTTAGGAACTCAAGGTTACATTTGGGACACACAAACCGACATGTTGATGGCGCTCATTGGTGGAGTTGTTGCACAAGTTTTTTTAGCAAATTATCAAGATTTTTTAATTAAAAAAAATAATTCGTAACAAATTGCTACTTTTATCAACTTATTGATTAAATATAAACTATTATGAAAAAACTACATCTGGCTGCAATTGCACTTCTGGGAATTTCGGGAGGTGTTTTTGCGCAAGTAAAAGACAACGGAATTGCCATAGAATTGATGGACAAATCTGTAAAACCTCAAAATGATTTCTACAATTATGTAAACGGAGGTTGGATGAAAACTGCTCAAATTCCTGCAGACAAAGCAAGTTGGGGAAGTTTCAATGAATTGAGAGAACGTACAGATTTGGCTTGTCTGGATATCTTAAAAAATATTTTGAACGAAAAATATGCAAAAGGAACCGAAGGTCAAAAAATTCAAGATGTGTACGCAACATATATGGATATGGAAAAGCGTAATGCAGACGGAATTTCACCTATAAAAGCAGACTTAGCAAAAATTGACGCCATCAAAAATATGGCAGATTTACAAAAATATTTGGTAGATGCTACCAAAACTGGCGACAATCCTTTTTACGGATGGGGAATTGGTGCAGATATGAAAGCTTCTACCGAAAATGCAGTGTATTTTGGTGATATTTCTTTGGGTTTAGGTAGAGATTATTACCAAAAAGAAAATGATGATAACACCAAAATTATCGGACAATACAAAGATTATTTAGCCAAATTATTCGACGTTTTAGGATACAAAAATGCGGCTACAACTGCTCAAAATATCGTTAATTTTGAAAAATCTGCAGCTAAAACATTGCTTACCAACGAGCAATCTAGAGATGCAAATTTACAATACAATCCAAAAACCAATGCTGAACTCAAATCATTGGTAAAAAATGTAGATTTGGCAGCTTACCTGAAAAATGCAGGTGTAACTACCGACAAAGCAATTATCGGAGAGTTGAATTATTTCAAAAATCTGGATTCATTCCTTAATCAAAAAAATCTACCATTGTTGAAAGATTTTATGAAAGTGAGATTATTGGCAGGAAGCGCAACTGTTTTGGATAAAAAATTAGACGATATGCAGTTCGAATTCTACGGGAAAACTTTGACCGGACAAAAAGAGCAACGTGCTATGAACAAACGTGCACTATCTATGATCAATGGCGTTTTAGGAGAAGCATTTGGGAAAGTGTATGTAGACAAACAGTTTTCACCAGAAGCGAAAGCTAAAATGGTTGAACTGATAGATTATCTTAAAAAATCATACGTACAACACATCTCTAACCTAAGTTGGATGTCTGCAGAAACCAAAACAAAAGCACTCGATAAATTGAGCAAATTTATGGTGAAAGTGGGTTATCCGGATAAATTTAAAGACTATTCAAAACTTAATATTCAATCCAAATCAGAAGGCGGAACTTTGTACCAAAATCTGAAAAACGTTTCAGATTGGCAATATGCAAAAGAATTGGCAAAAGTGGGCAAAAAAGTTGACAAAACAGAATGGGGAATGAATCCACAAACAGTGAATGCATACTACAATCCTTTAAACAACGAAATTGTTTTCCCAGCTGCAATTTTGCAAAAACCTTTCTTTGATTTCAATGCAGATCCTGCTGTAAATTTTGGTGGAATTGGTGCGGTAATTGGTCATGAAATTTCTCACGGATTTGATGATTCTGGTGCCGATTTCGATGGAGATGGAAACCTAAAAAACTGGTGGACAGATGCTGATAAAAAGAATTTTGAAGCAGCAACTACTCAATTAGCAAATCAATATTCAGCATACGAACCAGTAAAAGGAGTTTTTGTAAACGGTAAATTCACCAATGGTGAAAATATTGCAGATTTAGGTGGTATGAACATCGCTTTCGATGCTTTGCAAATGTACCTAAAAGACAAAGGAAATCCAGGTTCTATAAGTGGTTACGACCAAAATCAACGATTTTTCTTGAGTTGGGGAACCATCTGGAGAACCAAATCTACCGACAAAGCACTTACTAATCAAGTAAAAACCGATCCACATTCA
This sequence comes from uncultured Flavobacteriales bacterium, assembly GCA_937876095.1. GTDB lineage: Bacteria > Bacteroidota > Bacteroidia > Flavobacteriales > Weeksellaceae > CALFIE01. The sequence continues at coordinate 44,157 of CALFIE010000035.1, forward strand.
CCAGGAATGTACCGTGCAATTGGACCACTCGTAAATACCGATGCTTGGTACAAAGCTTTTGATGTAAAAAGCGGCGACAAACATTACAAAACGCCAGAACAGAGAATCAAAATTTGGTAAAATAATTCAATTTAACTGAAAATTAATTTAAAAACACCCCGACTTCGCTTTGCGAAGCCACCCCTCTGAAAGAGGGGAATCAAAAACCACCGAAATTTCGGTGGTTTTTTCGTAAATTTACTCTATGAAAATCATTACTCAAAAAAATATTGTTTTACAAAATCCCGAAACCAAGCCATTTTTGGCAGATGCTTTCTATCCCGAAACTTCAGAGAAATTACCTTTGGTGATTTTTTCACACGGTTACAAAGGTTATAAAGATTGGGGAGCGTGGAATTTGATGGCAGAAAAATTTGCAAAAGCAGGATTTTACTTCGTAAAATTCAATTTTTCGCATAACGGAACTACGCTTGAAAATCCTACAGAATTTGCAGATTTAGAAAGTTTCGGGAAAAATAATTATTCCAAAGAACTATCGGATTTGGAATTTACTATCGAACATTTCAGCAAAAATGAAAAAGTAAATCCCGAAAATATCACATTGATTGGTCATTCAAGAGGTGGTGGAATTTCCATCATCAAAGCATCAGAAAATCCAAAAATTAAAAATCTGATTACTTTGGCAAGTGTAGATTCTCTCGACCGTTTTCCGAGAAATGAACATTTTGAGAAATGGAAAAAAGAGGGCGTTTTCTTCTCCATGAACGGAAGAACCAAACAAAATATGCCACATTATTTTCAATTTTTTGAAGATTTTCAAAAAAATAAAGAACGATTTTCAGTAGAAAATTCTGCTGGAAATTTTGCTGGAAATTTCCTCATCATTCACGGAAAAGAAGATGAAGCCGTAAATTTTTCTTCTGCCAAAAATCTTCATCAATGGAACAAAAATTCTGAATTGCAAAGCATAGAAAATGGCAACCATACTTTCGGTGCAAAAGAACCTTTAGAATCTTCAGAATTACCCACAGATTTAGAAAAAGCAGTGGTAAAAATGATCAGTTTTTTGAAAAATTAGATTAGATTTTTAAAACCTTCCACGCTTCTTCAATTTTATTTTCTAAAAGCAATTTTTGAGCGGAAAAATGAACGTTTTCTGCATCGGAAAAATTTCCGTCGGGAAGTTTTTCAACATTTGCGAGCATTCCCAAATCGTTTCCTGTAAATATGTTGGAATGTAGAATTTCTTTTGGTAACAAATCAAAACCAATTCCTTTGGTAACCAATGGTTTCGGAACTTCGAACAAAGTTTCAGCAGAAGTTTTCCCGTACCAATTTCCACCTAATCTGGAAACCAAATTAAGTTTTTTCTGATCAAGATTTCCGTTTTCATCTAGAAACTCTTCTCTTATATGGATTTTCACCACTTCACAAATCACCAAATTTCCTGCACCACCTTCAGTTCCGAGTGGTTTTACTTCCAACACTTTGCACTCGAAATTTACTGGAGATTCTGCAATAAGAGGTGGTTTCACGATTTCGGCGGGAATTTTTGTTAATCCTGATTTTATAAATTCATCAATTCCGGTTTCATACTCTGTGGAAGAAAGTGACACCTGTTGTACCATATCAAAATTCACGTTTCCAATTACGACTTCTTTGGTTTCTAATAAGTTGTGAAGCGTGTCTTTGGTAGAATTATCGCGAACTCTTCTTGCTGGTGAAAAAATCAAAACAGGAGGATTTGAACTAAAAATATTGAAAAAACTGAAAGGCGAAAGATTCACATTTCCGTTTTTATCAATTGTAGAAGCCAATGCAATTGGTCTTGGTGCAACTGCAGTCTGCAAAATGCTTTGCAATTGAATAGGTGCTATTTCGTATGGAGAAATGGTTTTTATCATTTTTGTAGTGATTTTTCGTAATTTTCAAATCCTTTTTTCAACATAAATGGTGTGGTTAAAGTAGTAAGAACTCCCATTATTACAAGAATTGAAAAAATTTCGTTGCTTATTAGTCCAGCTTTGTATGCGATATTGGCAATTACTAGCTCCATAATTCCTCTTGCATTAAGACCAATTGCCATAGTCATAGAAAAAGAAGTGCTTAATCCGGCAAATTTTCCGCCTAAAAATCCGCCAATTATTTTAGAAAGATAAGATACTACAATTACAACAACCAACAAAGCAATATTTTGAATAGATGAAATATTGAATTCTAAACCAATACCTGCAAAGAAAATAGGTGCCAAAAATCCCATTGCCAAAGAGTTGGTGGTTTTGTGAAAAGATTCTATGTGTTTTTTGCCCACCAAATTTTCACTAATGAGCATTGCTGCAAAAAAAGCACCAATAATGAAATGAAAACCCAATGTTTCGGTAATGGTAGAAAAAATTAGAATAAATGCAAAAAATATAGCATAAAGAGATTCTTTACCTTTCAGAATAATGAGGATTCGGTTGAGTTCTCTTTCCAGATAATTTTCTCTATTCGATATTTTTTTGATGAGGTAATATACACCAACTAATATCAATATAAAAGCTGTAAGTTTTAGTAGAGAAATAGCAGCGTATTTACCAACCGACAAAAGACTTACATCAGTATCTTTTATATTGAGCAAAATCCCTAAAACAGTAAGTGCAATAATATCATCAAAAATAGCAACCGAAATTATTCTTTGGCCAATTGAAGAATTTATTTTACCCAAATCCATCAAAATCCTTATACTTACAGGTAGCGCAGTAATCGCCACACAAAGTCCAATGAATACGGAAGTCATCATTTCTAAACCAAAAAAATAGCCGACAGCAAAACCCAAAGTTATCGGAATAAAAAAAGCCAAAAGAGAAATAATAAGATTTCTACCTCGTGAAGATTTTAGGATATCATCAAAATTTATTTCTAAACCAGCAATAATAACCAATAGAAAAATACCCAATTCTGAAATGGTTTTTATCTCATCGGTTCTATGAATGATGTTCAGAAGAGATGGTCCTAATAAAATTCCAGCAAGTATTTCACCAATCATTGCAGGTTGTTTGAAGCGCTCGAATATTTCGCCAAAAACACGTGAGACAACTAATAAAATAAGTAAATTGGTAAAAAAAGGCAATTCAAAATGCGGAATTTCAACGTTCATATTCTTTCATTTAATTTCGAATGACAAAGATAGGGAAAACTCTATTTTTATTAAATTAAGCAAGGTTTAACTTGTAAATCTTTGCTCAATTCAAGTGCGTTGTTATTGGTTATTTTTTTTCATCCAAAAAATACATCTCGGTGACAATTCCAAATCAAAATCTTGTAATTCGTAATCACCAAAAATTTTCACCACTTCGAAACCAAAATCTTGGGCGTATTCTTCAATTTTTTCGAGGGTAAAAAGTTTCACTTTTTCGTAATAATGGTGCTTTTCACCTTTATCTTCAAAGTTGATATCTTTGATGATGTAGCCGTTTTCAATCCTTTTGGTGATGTGGAAATCAATTCCTTCTTTGGTATTGATATAGGTAGGAATCAAGGTGTTTTCCACCCATTTTTCGTTCAGGAAATCCAACACAAAATAGCCATCCTCTTTCAAAATATTTTTTACCGATTGGAATACTTTTCTATCATCTTCTTCCTCTTCGAAATAGCCAAAACTGGTAAATAAATTAAAAACGGAATCTACTTTTTCCGACGATATTTTTGCATAAATCTCATCACGCATATCGTGAACTTCAAAATGTAGATTTGGATTTTCAAATTGCTTGTCAAAAAGAATACTTTCTTCCGACAAATCTAATCCTAAAACATCATAACCTAATTTGTTGAGATAAATAGAATGTCGACCTTTTCCGCAACCTAAATCGATAATTTTGGAATTTTTTGGCAATTGAAGTTCTTCCACCAATAGCGAAATAAAGTTTTCTGCCTCTACAAAATCCCGTTCTTTGTAGAGAATATGATAATACGGCGTATTAAACCAAGTTTTAAACCACGTCATTCTGCAAAATTAACTATTTTTGCGGAATAATTTCGTCATTGCGAGAAGCGTAATGAAATGAAGCTACGAAGCAATCCCAAAATTTGGGACAGATTGCTTCCTGCTTCGTTTCTAGCAGTCGCAATGACATATCACCAATATGAATACAGAAAATATCCAAATCCAAATAAAAACTTTTTTCGGTTTAGAAGAAATTCTTGCCGAAGAAATTAAAAAACTCGGCGGTAAAAACATCGAAATTAAAAACCGTGCAGTGAATTGTGAAGGTGACCTCGGTTTTCTTTACAAGATCAATTATTCTGCACGAACTGCCCTGAAAATCATCGTTCCGATTATCACGTTCAAAGCCTGGAATGAAAATCAATTCTATGATAAAATCTTCGATTTTCCTTGGGAAAGCGTGATGAATGTTGATCAATGTTTTGCGATTGATGCTACGGTTTATTCTGAAACTTTCAAGCATTCACAGTATATGTCGCTGAAAATGAAGGATGCAATTTGTGATTATTTCAAATTAAAAGAACGAAAAAGACCTGATATTGATCCCAAAAATCCTGATATTAAATTTCATCTGCATATCGACAGAGAATTGGTGACGATTTCTCTGGATTCTTCTGGTGATGCACTTTTCAAGCGTGGTTACCGAAAAGAACAAGGAGAAGCTCCTATTAATGAAGTTTTGGCTTCGGGAATGTTGCAACTCGCAGGTTGGGACGGAAAAGGAAATTTTCTAGATCCAATGTGTGGAAGCGGAACGCTCCTGATAGAAGCAGCTATGATTGCAATGGATTTACCCGCTCAAATTTTTAGAAAGAAATTTGCTTTCCAAAACTGGAAAAATTACGATGAGGAACTTTTTACGAAAATTAAGGAAGTCCGCATCAATAGAGTGAAGGAATTTACAGGAAAAATAGTGGGTTACGACATAGATGCAAGAATGTTGAATGCTTCTAAAATTAATATTGAAAGTGCCGAAATGGAAGATATCATAGAAGTCAGAAAGCAAGATTTTTTTGAATCCAAAAAAGAACTTTTCCCTTTGTTGATGGTGTTTAATCCACCTTATGATGAACGAATTGAAATTACCGATGGTGATTTTTACAAAAAAATTGGCGATACTTTCAAAAAATCTTATCCCAACACTTTGGCTTGGCTGATTTCATCGGATTTAGAATCGGTGAAAAAAGTTGGATTGAGACCTTCAAGAAAAATAAAACTATTCAACGGAAAGTTAGAATGTCGTTTTATGCAATACGAAATGTATGAAGGTACAAAGAAAGTGCATAAACTGGAAAGTTGATTGAGTGATGGAAGATGGAAGATGGAAGAAAAATTGAGTTCACTTCATGTCAAAATTTTATCTTTTGGGATTCCCCCTCTTTCAGAGTGGTGACGAAAATTCTCACAGAAAGAAACAATCTTTCATAAAACTATTAAGAAAATGATGCTAAAAATGCCAAAATTTCAAAATCAAGAATTACGAAAATTAACCATATAACTCAAATAATAGATTCACGTATTATCTATTTTAATTGTTCTATTAATTTAAATTTTTTAATGTAAAATATTTCAGATAATATTATTCCGAAGAAATTTACAATTATAGCATTATTTAGACAATTCTCTTTTTTAGATGTACATATTTTTCTTTAATAAGTATTGATTCTGCTTCATTTGAAATTGTCAACCTTGGTCAGAATGAAGTAATAGATTGGTATTATTTGGTATCTTCTTAAATGCTTTATAGCATCACTCTAGTTGTCTTAGTCGAACTTTTGTTTAAAATATTATTTAGAAAAACACAAATAACTGATAATTACCAATTTAATATACAATTAGGAATAGCACCTATTTAGTTATCCGAAAATTAAAAGTACGTTTAGAAATTAATGATGAAAATTGCATAAATAACGGTTTATTCGAGCTTTCAGAAACTTTCTTAAAAAAAAATTAAGCGATTTTGTAAATTTTTTATAAAAAAAAGGGTTATATAAAATATTTTTCATAATTTTGCGCCGTAATTATTGGCCATAATTAACATTAACCTAAATTAACAAAAAAACAAAAAAAAGAAAATGAAAAAATTATTTTTATTATTAGCTATGAGTTCATTAGCTATTTTTACATCTTGTTCAAATGATGATTTATTAGAAAACAAAGAAGCAAATGTATGGGTTGACAAAGATGGATACACCTATGACCAATACAAACCAGACGATTATAAAACTGAAAATATTAATGATGATTCATCTTTGATAGAAGTTCTAGATACTAATGGAAAAGCAGGTGCTTCACAATTTACTTTAAGTCAATTAAAAACTATGATAGCTGGCTCTAAAAGTAAAAAGTGGTTTTCATCTTCTAGAAAATCTAATTGCACCATCTATGCTAATGGATCTTACAAAACAAATGTTTACAATGAAAGTGTATTATCTGCAGCAAATTTGCCTTGGGTTCCTACTGCTAATACTACTTGGTCTATAAAAAAAGGATATATTCTTCATCACCCAGGACTAGTTATTGCTACCAGTGGCGGTCCATTTGCTGTGGGTTTAATTCCAATTAAAGCAATTTTTAGCGGAATAAATTCTGTTGAAGGAAATTTAATTATTTTGCAAGCCGGAAATAGAAATTGGATTATACAAAGTATAAGCAGTAGTAGAATTGATTTATTAGATACTTATAGAAGTCCTATTGGTAATAGATATAAAATGTCTATCTCATTGTAATTTATAATTTTATAAATAAAAAAAGGCCATCACTTCGTGTAGATGGCTTTTTTTTATTTTAATTTTTTGAGTTTATAGTTCTGTATTATTAGATTTTAATAGATTGGTATCTTTTAAATGCTTTTTTTAGCATTACACATTTTTTTTAGATGAACTTTGGTTTAAAATATCATTTAGAAAAACACAAATAACTGATAATTACCAATTTAATATACAATTAGGAATA
>CALFIE010000036.1 GCA_937876095.1 uncultured Flavobacteriales bacterium
AAAAACAAATACACTCAGATTAACCAATATATAAAATGAAAGCTCCAAAAATTGGTAGTCATGGTCGGAAGAAAATTCCGGCCATTTTTTATGTTAAGTTTTAAAAACCTTGTCGGGATTTCCTCCAGCAAAAATGATTAATATAGCGGTAATCATATCCCGAAGTTCCATGGCAATGCGCCTTTTTGCGGTTTTGTATCCCAAATCGTTTACTTTTTTATAAATCAGAAGTAGCATAGAAGCAATCATGGTCATATAAATCATTACTTCGATTCCGTTTTTGTTCATTGATACCAAATGACTTAGATTGAGTTCCTGCTTTAGGAATCTAAAAAACACTTCAATATCCCAACGTTTTCTGTAATAATCTGCAATTTCTTTTGCCGAAAGTTCAAATTCATTGGTCAAAAACCAAAATTCTTTGTCTTTTTTTTCGTTTTTGATGACTACTAGTCGGAAACAAGTTTCTACTTTTTCTTCACGATGATGAATATTCCCACGTTTATTCAAAACTGGTTTTCCAGTGTAAAGCTTTACTTTGCTGTCTTTCATCACTTCCCAGTCATCCCATTTTTGAGATTTTTTTCCATCAAGAAAAGATTCTATTTCTTCAAATTTGCGGTTTTCTTTACTTCGGATAATGAATTTTACCGATTTTTCATCAAAATCTTTCATCACTCTTGTGGATTGCAAACCCCTGTCTATCACGTAAATATTCTCGTGATGTTCTTCTTTTTTTACTTGTTTCAGAATAGCTTCGGGAAGTGCGGCTTCCTCTGACGAATATTTTTGTCCAGTAAAGACTTCGACACCTGAAGGCAAAATTCCATCAAATGAAAAACTGAATTTCACCAGTTTCTTCCCACTTTTCTGGTCGATTCCTTCTTTGAGTTTGGCGCAGGTATCGGCAACAATGGTGCTGTCAACCCTGATTAGGTTGTACTTTTCGATTTCGGTCTTCGAATAAAGTTCAGAAAACCTTCCGTACATCTGCTCGTAAATTTCTTTAAAATAATTGGAATCGATTTTGGAAAGCCTTTCAGAGATAGAACTTCTGCGTACTTTTTCCTCTTCACCCAAACCAAACAAGGCTTTGAAACCACTGCTGTTAAAGGTGTCTTCTAAGGTTCTTTGGCTTAATTTTTCATTGTCGAAGATACAGAAAAGCAAAAGGTAGAACATTTTCTTGCCATGAAGCACCTTGCTGTAATAGTCCACTTTCGTGGTTGCAGAAAGATGGGTTAAAAGCGCTTCAGGAATAAACTCCAAAACTTGTTTAAGAGAAATCTTGTGGTCTTTAAATACTGACATAAGTTATTGATTATCAGATACAAAGATACGAAATAAAACCCATTAATCCAAATTAAATCATTGAAAATCAACAAGTTAACCAAAAAAATCAAACAATTTTAAATACAAAAAGTCGGAAGAAAAATCTTCCGACCATGACTAGACTTTAGTCCGCTTTTTATTTTTCAATAGACATCAAATCAACAATCACTCTAAAAATTAGTTTTAAAACATTAATTTTGCAACGTTATGAGTAAGAAAAAGAAAAACATTATTTTAGAAAATATTAAATTAATTACTGCTGGTGCAAAAGGTGTAGCCGTAGGAAAAACTGAAGAAGGAAAAACGGTTTTGGTTTCTGGTGCGGTTCCAGGTGATGTAGTAAATGCCAGAGTGAAAAAATCTAAATCTAAATACTTCGAAGCAGAAGCAGTAGAAATTTTAGAAAAATCACCGTACAGAGTTGAGCCAAAATGCATTCATTTTGGAGTTTGTGGTGGTTGCAAATGGCAGAACCTTTCTTACCAAAAACAATTAGATTTCAAGCAAGAAGAAGTTTATAACAATATCAAACGAATTGGCGGAATCGAAAATTTTGAAACCTTGCCAATTCTCGGTTCAGAGCAAGAATATTTCTACAGAAATAAAATGGAGTTTTCTTTTTCTAATGCTCGTTGGCTTACTCAATACGAAATCAGTTCCGAAGAAAATTTCGGGAATAAAGATGCTTTAGGATTCCATATTCCGGGAATGTGGAGTAAGATTTTAGATTTACAAGAATGCTTCCTTCAAGAAGCGCCATCTAATGATTTAAGATTAGCTGTAAGAAATTATGCCATCAAAAATGGTCTAGATTTTTTTGATGTAAGAAATCAAGAAGGCTTTTTGAGAACTTTAATGCTTCGTCAAAACTCTCAAGGAGAATGGATGGTTTTATTCCAATTGTACAGAGAAGAGAAGGAGAACAGAGAACAATTATTCGATTATATTTTAGAGAAATTCCCGCAAATCAAAACATTGGTTTTTGCCATCAATCCGAAACAGAATGATTCTATTTATGATTTAGATGTACAGACGTATTTCGGCGAAGGTTTTATTTATGAAGAAATGGATGGGCTGAAATTTAAAATCGGACCAAAATCTTTCTTCCAAACCAATTATAAACAAGCGCTGAATTTGTATAGAAAAACACTAGAATTTGCAGAAATTTCTGAAAATGATGTAGTATACGATTTGTACACAGGAACTGGAACCATCGCACAATATATTGCCAAAAAAGCAAAATACGTAATCGGGATAGAATCGGTGCAAGAAGCGATTGATGCTGCAAAAGAACATGCTGAACTCAATG
>CALFIE010000037.1 GCA_937876095.1 uncultured Flavobacteriales bacterium
TGTCTAGTTTTACTATTCCTGGCTCCATTAAATTTATTAATCATTTTTGTCTTAGTCTATCTAGAACTAGATACAATAGAATTATTTTTATCAGGTAGCGCTCTTCATAATTAAGTGATTAAAAATAAGATAATTTTTGATATAAAAAAATAATTTATGAATAAAATTAAGATTTATCAGTAATAATCATAAATTTGTACGTTATTTATATTTAATGAAACAACTTCTCTTAAAACAAAAACAGGTTCTGTATTTCGTAATAGCAGGTGCATTGAGTGCGGTAGTTGAAATTGGTAGTTTCAAAATTTTCAGTGAAATTATTCCGCAATATTTTCCCCAAGAATTAGATTGGCACCACATCAATTTCCCAATGAGCAATATTTTCTCTACTAGTTTGGGAATTATCACCAACTATTTCCTGAGTATTTGGTTTGTTTTTGAGCGCGGAAAACATTCTAAAAAAAGAGAGTTTACTTATTTTATAGTTGTTTCTGTAATTTCTACTTTGATTTCTCTATTGTTATTCCAAGTTTTTTATGATGAAATTTTCAAGGAAAATGTTGATTTGAAATTCTATGTTTTCAGTGTGAAAATGCAGAGTAAAATTGCGGCCATTTTAATGGTTTCTATATTGAATTATGCGGTTAAAAAACGATTTGTTTTTAATGGTTAATTGCATTTAAAAAGAAAAAAAAATCATCATTAATAATGACAAAAAAGCGAATAAAATTAAAAAACTGCTTATATTGTCCTAAATTTGGTATTGAAAAAATGACAAAAATTCTAAATTATATTTGGCGAATTTGGTTTATGATTTTGGGAATTGTTTTGACCATTATCTTGGGAATTCCTGTGATGTTACTCTCTATAAGAAAAGAACATTACCAGTATTGCTATTTTTTCATCAGACTGTGGTGTTTAGGTATGTTCTACGGAATGGGTTTCCGATATCAACTCGTAAATTTATCTGGAAAAGAGATGGATTTGAGCAGAGATTATGTGATTATTTCTAATCACACTTCTATTATAGATATTTTCCTGATCAGTGTTTTACACAAAAATCATCCTCTTTTTTATGTTGGTAAAAAAGAATTGGTAAAAATCCCTATTTTTGGTACCATTTATAAGCGAATTTGTGTAATGGTCGACAGAAACAGTGCGCAAAGCAGAGCAGATGTGTACAGAAGATGTGCAGAACGTATGAATGAAGGTCAAAGTGTGGTAATTTTTCCGGAAGGTGGAGTTCCTGATGATACTTCGGTAGTTTTGGATCAATTTAAAGACGGTGCATTTATTTTAGCTTCTAAACACCAGTTTCCGATTTTAGTTTATACCTTTAGAGATTTAAAGAAAATGTTTCCTTTTAGGTATGATCAAGGTTATCCTGGTAAAATCACGGTGTATTTAAATGCCATTTTGGAACCAGACCAAAATACAGAGCAACTGAAAGAAACCGCTTATGAATTGATGAAAAAAACTTTGTAATCTTAGTTTTTTGAAAAAACGATATTATTAATTAACAAAAACAAACAAAATATTAATTATATAATTATGTCTAACTACTCTAAATCAACCAATTGGGGGCAATTTATTCCATTGGTTACGGTATTTTTTTTCTGGGGATTTGTTGCTGCAAGCAATGATATTTTAATTCCAGTTTTCAGAAAAGCCTTTGATCTCACCCAAACACAAAGTCAAATGGTTTCATTTGCTTTTTATGTTGCTTATACGGTAGGCTCTATCATTTATATTTTTATTTCTAAAGCTATGAAGCAGGACATCATCAACAAAATTGGTTATAAAAATGGGTTGATTGTTGGATTGCTGATTTCTGCAGCCGGAACATTGCTATTTTATCCCGCAGCAAATCTTGGTTCATTTGCACTGATGATTTCTGGACTTTTTATAGTTGGTTTGGGTTTTTCTCTTCAGCAAATCGTTGCAAATCCTTTAGCAATAGAAATTGGACCAGTAGAAACTGGTGCACAACGATTAACAATGGCAGGAGGAATTAATAATTTTGGAACTACGATTGGTCCTCTGATTGTTTCTTTTGCAATTTTCGGTTCTACAACCGCTTCTAACACCGAAGCAAGTATAGAAAGTGTAAAAATTCCTTATCTGGTTTTAGGAGCAGCTTTTATTATAGTTGCAGTATTGTTAAAATTTTCTTCATTACCACAAATTACACCAACTTTGAAAGAAAATACTGATGTAGAGAAAGATGGTCAACACAGAACTTCGGTGTACCAATTTCCACAATTGGTTTTGGGAATGATTGCTATTTTTGTGTATGTAGGAGTAGAAGTTTCAACTGCAAGTAATTTGCCTGCATATATGGAAAAATCACTCGGATTTGCTACCAAAGACATTGCACCTTATGTTTCGCTTTATTGGGCATCTCTTATGATTGGAAGATGGACTGGTGCTGTTGATGCTTTTGATTTTGGTGCTGGTTTCAAAAAAATCTTACGATTTTTGGCTCCTTATTTGGCTTTTGGTGTGTTCTTACTCGTAAATGCTATTGCTCAACATAACCTATCCCACTTTTATATATATGGTTTGGTAATTTTGGTAATGATTGCTGCAGATATTGCTAGTAAAGGAAATCCTGCTAGAATGTTACTTCTATTTTCTGTAATGGGAATTCTTGCTTTAGCAATAGGAATGGCAACTACAGGAATGTTTTCTGTGTATGCCTTCACAAGTGTAGGATTATTCTGTAGTACTTTGTGGCCTTGTATTTTTGCTTTGGCAATCAATGGACTTGGAAAATTCACCAACCAAGGAAGTAGTTCTCTAATTATGATGATTTGTGGAGGTGGTTTCATAAGTCTTTTGCAAGGTTACTTGGCAGATGTTGTGAATATACACTTCAGTTATATAGTTGGTATCGCTTGTTTTGCTTATCTTGCTTTTTATGCAATACGTGTAACTGGAATTCTGAAATCACAAGGAATTGATCTGAATCAGGTACAAAAGAGTGGAAATCACTAATAAAATATCAATTTTCAACAAGAAAAGATTTTGGGTGGGTATTTTACTTGCCCAATTTCTTTTGTTTTATTTATTCTCAAAAGTTCCAATTATCATAAATTTCTTTTCCATTTTTTTTGAATTTCAGAAGTATCTTCATCAAAAAACATTTTCGGTTTTCCCGTTTTCTTTTGGGGATTTAATGTATATAGTTTTGTTTTTTGTTCTGATATTTTTACTCCTAAAAATCATTAAAAAAGAAAATCGAAAAAAGTACGGCTTACTAATACTAGCACTGCTAAATGCATTATATTTTGTATATCAATTATTTTGGGGAATGTTGTATTTCCAAACGCCATTATTAGCAAAATTACCAAAAGGAGAACCTACTCAACAAGAACTAGAGGAATTAGCAATAAAGTACTTGAAAGAATGCAAAAAATTACGAACTCAAGTTAAAGAGGATAAAAATGGTGTATTTAAAGTACAAGAAATTTCAAATATTAAAAAAGAAATCATTGAAGGTTCTACTCAAGTTTCAAGATTTTTTTTAGATAAAAAAATAACAGGAATTCAATCAATCAAACCGAGTCTTTTTGGCAATACAATGAACTATACTGGGATTTCTGGTTATTACAATCCTTTTACTACTGAAGCACAATATAACGCTAAACTACCCTCATCTATTACTCCATTTACAATTTCTCATGAATACGCACATCAATTAGGATATGCGCGTGAACAAGAGGCAAATTTCATAGGATATTTGATTAGCCAACAAACAAAAAATCCTGAAATACAATATAGTTGTAATTTTTATGTATTAAAAAGTCTATTAAGGCTTTTAATAAAAGACAATCCAGAATTGGTAAAACAAATAGTTAACAACTATTCTGATGGTATGAAACGAGACCGATTATATGAAAAGCGATTCTTTATACAACATGAAGGGATCTTAGATCAATTCTTCATGTATACAAATAACCTATTTTTACAAACCAACCAACAAGATGGGAGCATCTCCTATTCTTACTTCATTGACTTGTTGGTACGCTATAAGCGCCTATAAAAAAGAATCGTATCTTACGATACGATTCTAAAAACACAAATGATGAAAAAAAATTTATTGCTTTTTCTTAGCAGCGTAAACGACTATCAAAGCGGTTGTAAAGGTACTATAATTTTTAATATAAGCAAAAATATTTATATAAAAAAATGATATTTATTTTAATTTTATGAAAATGAAAGCTAAACTTCAATATTTTTGCGTATTTTAATCTTATATAGAAAATTTTTACTAAAAAAAATTCTTATAGATTACATGATTAACTAAATACAAAAATATAATTAATAAATAAATATCAAAAAACATTGCTTACAACACAAAATAATCATTTAATATACTTAATTTTAAATTATTGCAAAAAAAATCTCAACTAAAAAAGTTGAGATTTGTAGCGAAGACGGGAATTGAACCCGTGACCTCAGGGTTATGAATCCTGCGCTCTAACCATCTGAGCTACCTCGCCGTTAAAGTGGTGCAAATATAATGATATTTTGCTTTTTGCCAAAATTTATTTAATCTTAAAATAATTTAAAACTTCTGTTGCATTTCCAGGTAAATAAATTATTTTATTGTCTGAATCTAAAATATAAAAAGTAGGTGTTGCATGAAGATTATAAGTATCTACAAAACTGCTATTCCATCCTTTCAATTCACTATCATTAATCCATGGTAATGCAGCGATTTTTTTGTTATAGGAATCTTTATCGGCATCAATTGAAAAACCTATTATTTCTATATTTTGTTGTTTAAGTACATTATATTTCTCTAAAAGTTTTGGTAATTCAGCTTCACAATGTGTGCAAGTAGAAGACCAGAAAACAATAACTTTCTTATCGGTTTTCACATCATATAAACTCTTCGCATTGGTATTATTTGCAGAATTGAAAACATAATTAGGGAACTTTGCACCCATTTCTACATTCTTGTTTGATTTAATGGTTGCTGCCAATCGATCATTAATGGTACATTTCAAATTTTTGGCTTCAGTTAAATACTTATTTTTAAGCATAGACATATCATACACATCAAATATATCGATTAATTCAGAAAGTACAGTTTGTCCTCTAGGAGTTTCAATATTTACAGTTTGTAATAGTTGATCTACATTTTTAATAGTAGCTGCATTGTCACCTGAATTTAGAAAAGATACGAGTATAGGTCTTAGTAAAGAAGAAGTCTCTAAAAATGAACCGGTAGAAGTAATAAATTTCGTAATTTCTTCAATAGAAGGTTTTTTTCCTACTGAGTTTGTAGTCAAAAATTTTCCGTAGTTCATTCTGTAATATGATACAAATGGATTTTTTGTTTCATCAATTATCATATTATTATTCAATCTGTCAATTTCTTTTTTCAAAGCCAATCCAAAATCAGAATTTGGTTTATAGTATTCCTTAATTTGTACTAATGCAGGAAAGATCATTTCATTTTTCTTTTGCAAATCTTGCATAGTTTCCATTAGTATATTGGAATCATCAAGATAAACAACATCTTTAATTCTATTGTTATTAATTTCTAAATTAACTTGAACATCCCTATTTTCTGATATTAAATTTATAGAATTGTTGTTTTCAGGAAAATATATCTTCATCATTCCAATATAAGGTTTTTCAAATTTAAAAACCCAAAGATTGTTCTTCTTTGTTACTTTAGAAGAAATAATATCTTTAGATCCATTTAAAGTATACATAATTGCTTCTTTTGGTGAAAAATCAGATGTAGTATTTACTTTAACAGTAAATTGTGCATTACTATACAAACCTAGACAGGCCAGTATAAAAAAAAGTTGTTTTTTCATAAAGTAAATGTAAAAAACTCACCGATTTTCAGTGAGTTTAAAATAAAATTTTTATAATAATTTATTAAATATTTTGTTCTTTATATAGATCGGAAGAGC
>CALFIE010000038.1 GCA_937876095.1 uncultured Flavobacteriales bacterium
TCTTCTTTTTTTCGGGATTCTCCTTTTATGTATTTTCGCCATACTTCTTCTCCTTTGTCATTCAAATAGAGCATCCAAAAAGTTTCATCATCTTTTTCAATCCTTCCTTCAGCTTGGGAATAACCTCCCAATAAAAAACCATTGGCTTGAGTTCCTGTTCTGTTCCAAATGCTGTTAAGGCTCATTAGCACATCTCGGTTGTTGAAATTATAGGTTTTCTGAAACTGCTCATTGCCGTTTTTATCCAATGCTACCAACCAAATGTCGGTTCCTTGTTCTACTTCTACGGTTTTGTTTCCTGAATTTTTAGATCTGGATTCTCCACCAATCATATAGCCATTTCCTGTGAGTGCCATTGTTCTAAGGTGGTCATCTTCACTTCCTCCAAAGTTCTTTTGCCACTGCAAATTACCTTCTTTGTCTAACTTCACTACCCAATAATCTCCTTCTCCGTAATTTTCTGAATTTTTAGGAAGATAACTGATGCTAATGTTTTTGGTATAATTGGTGTTATTGTTGGTATTGTTTTGAGAGGATGCATTAGGATTTTCTGATTCTGCATCTACCAATCTGGAGGTAGTTCTCTTTTTTGGATTGTTGAGTTGGGTATTCCCACTTCTGGAATAGATACCGATTAATACACCACCATCTTCTGTTGGAATCATTTTTTGAATTTCATCTACACCGTTTCCTCCCAACACGATTTCTTTGGTTGGTTTGCCTGTTTTGTCTAGTTTAATAATCCAAGCATCTTTGGAGCCAAAACCATCGGTGATATTCCCAATGCTTCCTGAAACAAAATAACTTAAATCGGTGGTTTGTACTACGGCTTTGGTTTCTTCTTCCGCTGCACTTCCTAAGGTTCTTTGCCATTCTTCATTTCCCTGATCACTTATTTTAACCAACCAAATATCTGAACCTCCCAAAGCATCTCCTTTTTTATCCAATGATTTAGAGGAATAAGAGCTTCCTGCTAACAGGAATCCTCCTTCTTGTGTTGCTACAGTTGCAGTTAGCATATCGTGGTTGTTCCCTGCATAATACTTTTCCCAAACAGGATTGCCTTCTTGGTTGAGTTTTATTAAATGATAGTCATACCCATAGTTTGGAGTTGATCCTCCTTCACTAGAAATCGAAGTGAGTTTAGGGGCTTGTATAGAGCTTCCCGAAACCAAATATTGTCCGTCTAAAGTGATGGAAAGTTGAGAAAGAAAATCTTGTGTTCCTGACTGAATGTCTCGTTGCCATTGAACGTTTTGCTGAGCAAAAAGTGAGGTGAAAGCATTAAGAAATAATGCTCCCAAATAGAATTTTTTCATACCTCTGTGTTTGATAAGTGATTATTTTTTTAAAAAAATGAAGATTTTATGTAATTTTTACAAAATTAAGAAAAAAAATATAAAAAAGGCTAAAACACTCATTTTGTTGTTTTTATAGTATTTGACGATGAAAAAACAACTCAAAATGGGTCTAATTTGATGAATTTTTTCTCCCAAAAAGTGACCCTAAATTCGAAAATTGAACTAGTGGTGTGAAAAATGAGTGGGTTTTAGGA
>CALFIE010000039.1 GCA_937876095.1 uncultured Flavobacteriales bacterium
AAACGTATAAACGTACGGCGACCAATCCGGATAATCTTCCGCCAGCGGGTCGACATTCAACTAACTCTACTCAATAATTTCCTCGCGCGAACTTGGACTATTTCAAAAAAACTTCTACTTTTCAGCCTTGCATCGGAACTTTTCCGAACTTGATTATCAAGGCTTTTTCAAAGGTAAAAATTTATTCAGTTGAAAAATAAAATTCCGTTTAGATTTTTTTCTTTTTCAATTGAAAAAAAACAATTGATTTTATGATTTTCAAGTTCCGTTATTTCCTGCGACAAGCCAGGCAAGTTTACTCTTTTAGACGCCCAAAAGGACATCTTGCAATATGAAAAAAACACTGTGTTTATTGAAATATGGAAAACTCATCCCTGCTTTTCCCTCGGAGTTTCCCACATTCCAACAAAGTTCTCACAACAACAGCGACAACCTTTATAAATTAATAGGTGCGTAAAATAGATACAGGTATTTGACCAACCTGCATAAAAAAGATACAGGTTCTTGGCTAACCTGCGTAAATTAGATACAGGTATCCGACCAACCTGCGTAAATGGGATACAGGTTACTTGATTGACCTGCGTAAATTAGATACAGGTAGGATTTTAACTGCGTACAAGAATATTCGTTTTTTCATCTTTTGTCACCTCTTAAAGCAGATTTACAAAAAATAGATACTGATTTTCAATAACTTAAACAACTCTTATGATTCTGTCTCTTTATTTCAGAGCTCTGAAAGAACAACCACCGATTTTAACGGCAAGATGTGTCTTTGTATATACAAACTTTCCAAGTTTGATATCCAAAGACCCTCTTGCCTTTTTTGCAAAAAGGGGAAAAAACTTCGGAACTCGTTTTTTATTTTTAAATAATTTCAGTTGAAAAAAATAACAGTAATTGCTGATGAAAGAAAAAAAACTATCGTTATTTTCCGCTGTCGCTGTTGTCGTAAAATGTTAAAATGTGGGTAAAATGGCGGTGGATTTCGCTTCGGCTTTATCCACATTTTAACATTTTCGTTGTATTGATAACCTCATTTTCTTTCGGAGACGTAACTGAGCGTTGGCGCATTTTTTCCTTATTTCGGGTGGTTGTTGGTGCTGGAAAAAAGTCTTTTTCTGTGGCTGGGAAGATTCGGAAAAGGTGTTGGCTAAGATGCGGCTGCTGCGGAGTTTTTTTCAAAAAACGCAGCAACGGAAAGCATTTTACATAATCCCAAATTATAGGCAAAGATGGTGCTGGTTTGTATGTAGCGTAGTGGAATACAACGTTGTTGCGTTGGCAATTGCGTATAATTTTGATTATGTAATTTGCTGTGGCATTAAAGCGTCGGACAAGTTCGGGAAAAGCAGTTGGAGGAAAATGTCTTTTTTATTCGGAGGGCGGGATATTTAATTCAAAATGCAAGCGTTGGCGTTTTTATTTTCTCGGGTGGAACTGGTTTACTGCATTCTGTAAAATTTCCAAATCGGTTTGTTTGTATTCTTCTGTGCTGGAACTTCTGCGATGTCCGATAAATATTTGTACAACTCGTAAATCGTTTCCGGATTTTAATAAATTGGCGATGACACTTTGACGGATTTTCAGCGGTTGGATTCGTTCGTTTTTTGGTTTGTCTTCGTTGATAATTCTGCTTATTCCGTGAGGATTTAAAGCGATTCCGAACTTTGATAATATAAAATGGTTTTCAGTTGTTGGTTGTCGGTTGTTGGTCAAAATCTGCTGTCTTTCTTCTAAATATTTTTGGAACAATATAATTTGATTGGCTTTTAACGGCAATTTTCTTGCATTGGTTTTTCCGCCTTTTTCGATTTGGATTTCTGCGGTTTCCAGATTAATATCTTCCAATTTCAGTGCTGTGATTTCATTCACTAATAATGCTTGATTGATGAGTAAACTGATAACAACCTGGTTTCTCGTTTTTAAAGTTTTATCTTTAGGATTGTGGCTTTCCAAAAGGTTTTCCAATTCTTCTTTGCTGTAGAGTTTTTCCGTTGCAATGCTTCGGTTTACTTTGTCTTTCAGATTGAGTTTTAAACACGGATGGTCGTTTCTTTGCCCTATTTCAATTAAATATTTGTAGTAGATTTTTATTGCAAACAAGTTGTTTCTTAAGGTTTTCGGATTTAGATTTTGTTTTCTTAAATATTCAATGTATTGTAGGATTTCCTTTAGTGCAGCGGTTTTCTCTTTTCCGTTTTGATAGTCTGTAAATCTTTTTATTAAGGCTTTTAAATTCTTGGTTTTATAGTTTTCTTTCAAATAATCATCTAAAGTTTTCATCCATATTCTTTTAAATTTTTGAGTTGGTTTTTATTGATATGCGTGTAAATTTCTGTAGTTTCTAACTGTGAGTGTCCTAAAAAATCTCTCACTTTTTCAAGCTCCATTCCGTTTTCTAATAAGTGTGTTGCAATCGAGTGTCTTAGGCTATGAATACTGATTTTTTTAATTCTTTCTTCAGATATTTCTATGTTCTTCAGTAGTTTTTTTAAGGTAGAGTTATAAGTCCATTCCTGCATTCTGTCGCCTTTTGCATTGGTAATCAAATATTTTTCTTCTTCAGTTGAAAATAAAAATTCTTCGATTTCAGTTTTAATTTTTTCAGTCATAGGAATAATTCTTCTCTTGTTAAATTTTCCTTTTGGAACAATCAATAAATTTTCCTTCAGATAAATATCTTCTTTGTTTACTGCAACGAGTTCCGCAACTCTTAATCCACATCCGTAAGCTAAATTTAAAATTGTCTTTTCCTTTAAATCTGCGATTTTGTAAAGGTTTTTTATTTCTTCTTGAGTAACAATTTCTCTTACAAAATCATTTTCATAATTCTTCGGATATGGAATATTGATTTGTAAAAGATTGGGTGATTTCCCTAACTCAAAAAGCATTTCGTAAAAGCCCGATATTCCTAAAATAATATCATAAATCGTTTTAGGTTTCAGCCGTTCTGTTCCGATTACTTTATTCGTTCTTTGCTGTAAATAATGGTAATATTTTAAAATTTCAGATTCTGTAATTTCCCGATAATCTTTCCCCGAAAATTCTAAAAATCCTCTAATATCTAAATATCTTTTTCTCGCTGTTTCTTCTCTGTAACCTTTTACCAGTAAGTAATTGTAGTAATTTTTTAAAGTTTCATCTATCATCTTTTTTATAAGTATGACGGTTTTGCTTTTGAGTTTTCTATGGAAAATGGAAACAAACTATTTTCAATGGTTAACTAATTGATTTTTAACAAGTCTTGTTTCCGTTTTGCTTCCGCTTGTTTCCGATTTTAGTTTTTCTATTATCATACGAAAATGTTCTTTCAATTCTTGCCGAACCTTTTGTATATCGTCACTATAACCAATTTTATAAGTAAATCCTTTGTTTACAAATCCTTTCTGTTTTAGATATTCCAAACGAACTAATTCATTCAGATAAACCTGCAATTGACTTTTTTTAAAACCCGTATATTCCATTGCTTCAAAACGGTTAAATTCCCTTTGTTCAAAGCGTTTCTTTAACTTTTCTAAAAACTGTCTCAGACTTCCATCCAGTTCGTCAATTTTCAAAATAATACTCTCGAATAAAATCTCAATTCCCTGTTCTAAATCTTCGATTTCTGTAATTAATTTTCCGTCATTGGTTTGATTTCTTTGGTATTGATTTAAGATTGTAATTTGTTTAATAATACTTTGCACCATTTCATTCAAACGCCTTTTGTTCTTAACTTTATCGGGTAATTGTAATTCCATTGCATAGGGATTTATCACTTCATAATATTTCAGATTTCTAACGAGTTTCTGTATAAATTCTATGGATTTTTGTTCATTATTTTTATCAATCTTTCCTGCATTTTTCAGGTTTTGATAATCAATAATTTTCTTGGTTTGTTCTTCACTTTCATTGATTGCCACGATAAAACTTCTGTTCATATTATCCTCATACAATTCTCCTTTGGTCGTTGCAGAAAGGGAACTAAACTGACCTTTCACGATTTTATGACTAGATTTATTATTTCCCTTTTTATCCTTGATGGTTACAGAACTTCTTAGAACTTGGTTCGATATAAATTCCCTCAAAGCATACAACGCATCTTCTTTTAATCCGTCTAAATCTTCGATGATGATTATCTTTTGGAACAGGTCAAATTCTCCCCAATTGTACAAACTGCTTTCCGTAATTCTTGTAAATCTCAACACATCTTCCTGTGGCATTAAATCCGCTATTCTGCTTATAATATGCGTTTTTCCGCTTCCGCTTGAACCTTGCACTATTCCGTGCAATGGGCTTTTATTTAAGTAACTTATCGTAATTAAAAACAATAATAATCGGCTGTTTTCTTCCCCGATGATGCCGGATTTTTCTATGAGTTTGTTAAGTTCTTGTAGTAAACCTTTTTGCTCCAAAAAGTCGATAACTGTTTTCGGTTCTGCTCGTGGTTCTGTTTCTGTAACTTTGATTTTTTCAAAATTTTCTTTTTCAGTTGAAAGAAAAATATCTTTTCTATTCTTCAGTAATTCTAAAAATATATTTTCATCGTGTAATTGCAGTGTTTCGTTTACATCATTATTTGGAAGTTCTACACTTGATATTTTAATGTTTTGGATTTCTTCCTGCAGAACTTTTCCGTATTTCTCAACTGCTGTTTTTCCCGCTTCATCCTGGTCAAAACAGAAAATAATTTCCTCCAATTGTGTTAATTGGCTGACCGCCACGGTCATTTCTTCATTCAATCCGTTTGTTCCAAAACACGCTACAATACTATAATTTTCTGCAATCTCTTTTATCTGAAGTAATGAAGCTGCATCTATAATCGCTTCCGTTAAAATCAGTTTTTTAGTTTCCTTTTTAGGATAATTCGGATAAATTCCACTACGATTTTTTAAATAAAAATGTTTAGAATTCTCTTTGTCTAAAACACTTCTTCCGTAAAAACTTACAATTTCATTCTGCTGATTTCTTAATGGAAAAATCAAACATTTATTCGCAAAAATTCCAAACGCTTTTTCCCCAGTTCTTCCTGTAATTCCTTTATCAATCAATAATCCCGCTTCAACGCATTGCTGTATTAATTGCTCGTCTTTCCTCGTTCCGTGATGGAACTGTCCCGAGTTAAATCCGATTTCCAATCCTTCCTTATTTTCTCCAAATGCAATTTTTAAACTTCGCTTTTCTGCATATTCTTTTGCAGGATTGGAATTGTAAATTCCTTTTCTAAAACTCTTAAATATTTTCTCTAAAAATTCCGTGTCGGACTGACGTTTATTTTCAATAATTTTAGGTTTTATAATTGTAGGAACTTCGGAACGGATTAAACTTTGTGCTTTCTTTATCGCTTCGTGTTTCGTAAGTTTTTCAAAATCTTCTATAAATTGTATCACGTCTCCGGTTTTTCCGCAAGCGTGGCATTTGTAAAAATTCTTCTCCAAATTCACCTGCAAACTCGGTTTTCTGTCTTCGTGCATAAAGCATTTAAGCATATTGTTTTTGGGTTGCAGGTCATAATGCTTCAGGACTTCGGATAATTGTAAACGTTCTTTGATTTCGGGGATTTCCATTGATTATTTTTTTTGAAAAAAGTTTAATCCTACATATTTGTAGCAAATCTACAAACTTTGTATTAAACAACCAAACATTACTGATTTTTATCCTACATCTTTTAATTGTATATTTGTTTTTAATTAAGATTTTAAGCATTAAATCCTACAGATATGACCTTTGGAGAACGTTTAACAGTAGTAAGAAAAAGAAAAAACCTGTCTCAAGCGGACATAGGTAAAAAGATTGGTATTAATGGAGATGCTTATGGAAGATACGAACGTAACGAAGTAAGACCAACCATAGAAATGGCGGTTAAAATCTCGCAAGCCCTTGAAGTTTCTCTGGATTTCTTAACGGGTAACTCTGATGTGGAACTTGACAAAGCCACTCTTGACAGAGTGCAGGAAGTTACCAAGCTTACAGAAAAAGACAAGGATTACATTTTTGTAACCCTTGATGCTCTCATTCGTGATTTTAAAAATAAACACGCTTATAGTAAATAATAAACCCCGCTTTTTAGCGGAGTTTGTTATTTTGTTATTAATATGGAATAGTTTTTTTATCTTCATCAAGTTCTTTACCATCTTCATCAAATAATTTGTATAGACGGTTCAACTCTGATAATAACATTTCTCCAAAAGAACTCCATTGAAGCTTAGATTTTGCATCCCATCTTTCACAACAATGAACAAAATTTGTTTCTTTATCTATATAAAGATGTGAACCGTCCCAATTGTAGCCACCTATAAAAAAGTAACTGTCCTTAGCATTATTAGGTCTTTCAAAGACATTAGGGGTAATTATTGAATAAGGTTGTCGGACATTTGCTTTTGCATCTCTGTTTATTTGCCTTCTTAATCCATATAAACTAAATGTGGAAGACAATATGTTTAATCCATTGCTAAAACTTAACAGAAAATCCGCATATTCCTGCGGAACTCCTGTTTTCAACTCATTCGATAAAAAATCCAATTCTTTTATATCTATAACAGGATATAAAATATTCAACCACGCCATTGTTCCAATATGTGGAGCTTTACCTATAAGTATTGCTTCATCGCTTGAATGTTCAGTCCCTAAATGTTTAAACCTATAAATTAAATTTAAAGCTTCTGATTTATAATTATTTATTTCCATTAACATTGGTTAATTGCGATTTTTCATTTCTCCAGTAGTCTTATTTCTAAAATTACCATTATGACGTTGAAGGTGTTCTTTTTTATTTACAAACTCAATATTGTTAGAATTACCAGCGTGCTCAGGATGATGCTTAACATTATTTATATGATGTCCTTGATATCCCTTAACCTTTCCTGTTTCCTTTAATTCCTTAAGTTCTGCTTTTGTCCAATTTCGAGTTCCTTCAGCTCCGCTTTCTATTAATGCTTTCTCTTCTTTCCAAGCATTTCTTACAGCACCTTGACGTAAATTTTTCAGAGATTTAGCTTCTTTCACAGCATCAATCGCCTTGTCAATAATCTTAACGTCTTTGCCTATTTTGCCAACTTTAGCTAAATCCCCAGCATAAGGAATTAAACCAACAGCACTAATACCTGCGCTTAACCAATCCCCATTCTTAGCTTGTAATCCAGCATTTATACCGTCTGCAACTCCGGTTGGGTCAAATATTCCAACGATATCCAAGCCCGCACTTAAAACATCCTCACCTTGTAATGTGTAATTTCCTCCAAAATCAACTCCTAAACTACTCGCATTAACAGAAATATTAATCAAATTAGTTTTTAACGTTACGCTGGAATTATTCTTACCACGTATGATAATGTCTTCAGGTTCTCGTCCATCCGGGTCGATAAAATTAATCGGATTATTAAACGTATAAACGTACGGCGACCAATCCGGATAATCTTCCGCCAGCGGGTCGACAACACCCCATCGTCCAATATCTGGCATATAAAATCTCGCCCCGTAGTCGTACATCCCGGTCTCTTGGAGTTCCTTACCGTTGTACTTGTAATTGTACAATCCCGCTCACATTTTCCAAATCTTCCTACTCCGGTTTTTTTCGCGCGAGGCTTTACACTGTGATCGTCTTCTCTTGCTCGCTTATTCAAAAGTAATATTTCTTTTTCAGTTGAAAAAATAAATTCCTGCAACTTTTTATTTTCAATTGAAAAAAAAATGTACTGTTTTATTTATTAAATATTTAACGTTTTTAAAAATACAATTGGCTTATTATTTGCGTTATCTGTTTAAAAGCCAATATTATGTAAAAACCACTACTTGTATTTTATTAACCTTTAAATATTGTAATTATGAGTAAGCAAAAAGGGATTATCAAGTTAGTTGGTAATATTGGCGGTATGAGTTTTTATACTTCCAATGGTGAGTATTTAGCGAGAACCGCAGGCGGTCCGACTAAAGAAAGGATTGCAACAGGTTCGAACTTTGTGAGAACTAGAGAGAACAACGCTGAGTTTGGCGGTGCTGCTAAAGTGGGCAAAGCGTTAAGAACTGCTTTAAGCAGTGTTATACAGACTATGGGCGGAAGCACTTTAACGGCTACTTTAACCCGATTATTTAAAAGCATCAACGCAAGAGCATCAGGAACAAGAGGAGAACGACCTATTGCCTTGAGTGCGAACAA
>CALFIE010000040.1 GCA_937876095.1 uncultured Flavobacteriales bacterium
ATCTTATGCAGTAAAAGGAATTCCACCGGGACCAATTTGCGTGGTCGACAAAAATTCTGTAGATGCCGTTCTAAACGCAGAAAATAACAATTATATTTACATGTGTGCCGACCCAAAAAGAATGGGTTATCATAAATTTACAGACAATGATGTAGAACACGCTGCGAATGCAAAAGCTTATCAAGATTGGCTCAATTCTAAAAACATCAAAAAATAGATTAAAGGAACTTTAACAGTTTTTACATTAACAAAATACCAATTTTTGCGTCTAATTATCAAATAAATAGACAAAAACCGAAGTCAGAACTTTTTTTAAATAAAATTAAAAAATTACGTTTCACTTCAATCAAAAAAAAATATATGATTCAAACAGAAATAAGCAACGCTTTTACCAGAAAAATTATAGGTACAAGTTTGGTGCTTTTTACCAGTGCAATTGCTTTTGCACAAGAGAAACAAAATATTTCAGGAACTATTACCAATAGTCAAAATCAAGCAGTACCTTATGCATCGCTCACTTTTACCAGTAAAACCAATAAACTATTTAGTGATGCCGTACTTTCTGATGACAAAGGAAATTACCAAATCAATTTGGTTCCGGGTAATTATCAAATTTCCATAGAAGCGATAGATTACAAGAAATTAATCGTAAATAAATCAGTTTCTGCTGCCAACAAAGAAAATTTTAAATTAGAACCAGAAGCAGGAATTACCAATAGCAAAACCAAAGATATAGAAGGTGTAGTTTTGACTGCGGCTGCAACCAAACCATATAAAGTAGAACTCGACAAAAAAACATACGATGTTACCCAAGATTTGGTGAGCAAAGGTGGAAATTTGCAAGATGTATTGCAAAATGTACCTTCGGTTTCGGTTGAAACAGATGGTACCGTTTCTATGCGTGGAAATACCAATGTAAAATTTTTGATAAACGGTAAACCTTCTGCATTACTTGGTATTGCAGATGGTACCAATGCTTTGCAAGCAATTCCTGCAGATCAAATAGATAAAATTGAAGTCATAAGTAACCCTTCTTCAAAATTTGAAGCAAGTGGAACAGCCGGAATTCTAAATATTATCCTTAAAAAATCTAAAAAAACGGGTTTCAATGGTTCTGTTGAAGGTAGTTTAGGATATTTCCCAAAAACATCACTCAATACCAATTTGAGTTGGAAAAAAGGTAATTGGTCTTGGTTTATAAATGGTGGTGGAAGTTACAACGAAAGTAGATTCAAAAATACCAATGATGCCATCAATTTTGATGCTAATAGAAATGTGACTTCATCTTCTTCGCAATATGCCATTACAAAAAATTATAACAAAAATTATAATCTGAACAGTGGTTTTGTAGTAGATTTATCTGAAAATACATCGCTAAATCTCTCAGGAATTATCAGAAAAAATACCAGCGACAGTGACGGAACAGTAGATTATACCGATTTTTTAGCAAACAATAGTGTTTCAGGAACTTCTTTTAGGAAAAATCTAGGAGTTGGCGATGGTTACGGTTTGCAAGGTGATCTAGGAATTGACCACAAATTTGCAAAAAAAGGGGAATTGATCAGTGCATCTTTAAGTCTTCAAAAAAATAAAAGCACCAATAATTCTACCGTAGATGAATTTCTGAACCAACTTTACAACAAAGGTAACAGTATAGATCAAACTACCTACAACAAATCTATTATAGGGAAAGTTGACTACGAATTGCCAATTGGTGAAAAATCTAAATTAGAAGCTGGCTATAGATTAGATAACAATACCAACGATTACGATTACAAAGTGCAGGAAAAAACCAGTACCAATCCTACTTTGGTGGTTTTAAATGATTTTACCAATGTAACTTCTTACCAGGAAATGATAAATGCAGCTTATGCACAATTTCGTAGTAAAATTGGAAAATTTGGGTATCAATTAGGAGTGCGAGACGAAATGACCAAAATTGACCTCTCTTACCAAAATCTAAATGGTGGAAATGCTGTCATCAAAAAAAATTACAACCAACTCTTCCCAAGTATTTTTTTGAGTTACGATTTGGCTAATAGCAATCAAATTCTCCTCAATTATTCCAGAAGAATAGATCGACCTCGCTCGTTTTTCATGATTCCGTTTATGTCGTATAATGATAATCGAAATATTTTCAGAGGAAATCCAGATATGAATCCTTCTTACATCAATTCATTTGAATTGGGATACGCGTTGCAAAAGAAGAAAATCACCATCAATCCAACTTTGTATTATAGATATACACAAGACGATGATAAAATTACGGTGACTAGAAATATACCAACTGATAGAATTCTAGACCTTAACAATGCTACAGATTTGCAAACATACAACACATTCCAAACAAGACCAATCAATCTGGGTTCTGAACAACGTTATGGTTTGGATCTAAATGCGAATGCAGACCTGAATTCTTGGTGGAAAATTACTTTGGGAGCTGATTTATACGGTTATAAAACCGATGGAATTTACCAATATTCTTACACTATAAAAGATGTAGACAATGTGGTAAAAACCAAAAATGAAAGTTTGGATTTTTCGGGGAGTGGTTTTTCTAGTAGAATTAGATTGGCAAACACGATTAAATTAGATAAAAATACAAGTTTCCAAATACAAGGAATGTTTAGAGGTGCCGAAAAAACTGCTTCGCAATCTGTAAAAGCAATGTATGTTGCCAATTTTGGTGCTACCAAAATTATTTGGAATGGCAACGGAACAATATCATTAAATATTCAAGATATTTTTAACACAAGAGCAAGACAATTTTCATCATATGGTGCTAATTATCAGCGAAATAGTTATATGCAATTTATGCCAAGACAGTTTTCTTTGTCACTCTCTTACAGATTCAAACAAGGTGAAAAAGTAGAACAACCTAAAAAGAAAAAAGACATCAACAGCAATGCTTCAGGTGGCGAAGATCAACCACCGATGTAGTTTTTATTTTTATTTTTACTTTATTATTAATTTGTTAATTTAATTACCTACAATAATTTAATTTATAATGATTAAGAAGTATGAATGAAAAAGAATTTGAAAAATATTTCAAAGTAAATTCTTCAAGGCACCACTATATACCTCAATTTTTAATAAAAAATTTTGTTGATAACAATGGTATGTTATATGTTTATGACAAAAAAAAAGATGAAATTTTAAGTAAACAAAGAGCTCCAAAATCATTATTTTTTGAATTAAATAGAAATACAATTGAAATAAGCAAAGGACAAAAATCTTCAATATTAGAAGACACTCTTTATTCTGAAATTGACACTAGAATGAGTAAAGTTATCAAATATTTTCAAACTGAAGACTTGAATAGTATAGATTTTAAGTTAGAAGATACATCAAGTTTAACTTTCTTCCTTATTTCCTTATTTTGGAGAATTCCTAAAACAGATTATGCTTCAGAAGATGTAATGAAAAGATCAGTAATTCATTCAGAGAATAAAGAGGATAAAAAATTAAAAGAAAATTTAGCATTTAAAAAAATATCAAGAGCAGTTTTATTTAAACATCATATTGATGAAATTTGTCAATTTGGAAAGAAAGGGACTAAATGGAATAATATTCATCAAAATAACAAAACAATGTATGTTATTGGCGATTTTCCATTTTTGTTAAGAAGAGAGATGAATTTATTTAGAGAATTTACAGAAATTGATTTACTTTTTGCACTAAGTTCAACAAGAATATATTCGGAAACAAATGAAAAGTTAAGTACTTTCACTATATTAAACTCTAATTTTTATAATGCAGGAATAATTCATCAATCAGTTAATTACGTAGCTTGTGCAGATAAAGATGTACTTGCTAATTCTGTAAAGTTTTATAAAAAATTAAAAGACATTGGTTTGATATTCACAAATGAAGGTGCTTTTAAAAATTAAAACTGCTTGAACGTTGAGCAAAATCGTAAATTTGAACATTTATGTAACTCCCATTTTATCAGAAAGTCCAAAACCTCAATATTAATTCATAAAAATGGATGATTCTAAAAACAAATTAACGCTAGAACAATTGATTGAAACCAAAGATTTTGTGAATCATTTGTCGGTAGATTGCGTAATTTTTGGATTTAGAAAAAACAAATTGCAAGTATTATTACTAAAATATCATAACTTAGAATTGTGGTCAATTCCTGGTGGTTTTGTTTTTAATGATGAGGATTTAGACGATGCAGCTTCTAGAATTTTATACGAAAGAACTTATCTAGAAAACATCTTTCTTGAACAATTTTATACATTTGGTAATAAAAATAGAACCGATAAAAATGCACATCAAGAAATTTTAAAGAAAAGTAACATTACTATAAGCAAAGATCACTGGATTTTCAAACGATTTGTAACAGTCGGTTATTACTCTTTAATTAATTTTTCATCTACACACGTTTTTCCTGATACCGTAAATGAAACTTGTGAATGGTTTGATGTTGATCAACTACCAGAAATGGCTTTTGATCACCGTGAAATTATCGAAAAAGGCTTAGAACATCTCCGCAAAAATTTGGATTATAAAATTGTAGGGAGCAATCTTTTACCTGAAAAATTCACTATGAAAGATTTGCAGGTTTTATATGAAACCATTCTTGAAGAAAAATTTCATGTCAATAATTTTCAACGGAAAATGTTGAGTCTTAACATTCTAGAACGTATGGAAAAACACTTTGATGGTTCTGCCAACAAAGCACCTTATCTGTATAGATTCCTGAAAAAATAATTGAAATTTACTTCCTCAATTCTAAGATTGCATCACAAAATTGCGCTACTTCATCATCTTTGGTTGCCCAAGATGTAATGATTCTAATGGCGGAATGTTGGTCATCTATTTTCTTCCAAATATAGAAATCAAACCGTGTTGCAAGTTGCTCAATCTGCTTATTTTTTAGGATTGGAAATAGTTGGTTGGTAAAAGTTTCACTCAAAAAATCGCATTGCAATTCTTGGAAAGCGTTTTTCAGCTTCATTGCTTGTTGATTAGCGTGTTTTGCTAAATCCCAATACAAATTGTTCTGTAATAATTCCTGAAATTGTATTCCTAACAATCTGCCTTTTGCAAGCATTGCTCCTTTCTGTTTCAGGTGAAATCCAAATTCTGTTTGCAATGCAGGATTACTAATCACAATTGCTTCACCAATTAATGCGCCATTTTTGGTGCCTCCTAAATAGAAAGCATCAGTATATTTACCAATATCTTGCATAGATAGATCATTGGTTTTCGCCATCAAAGCATTTCCCAATCGTGCTCCATCCATAAAAAGAAATAGGTCATTTTTTTTGCAAAAATCGTATAATGTAACCAACTCTTTTTTAGAATAAATAGTGCCAATTTCTGTGGAATTAGATATATACACCAATTTCTGTTTTACTTGGTGTGGTTTATTTTGGTGCGTAAGTAGAATTGCTTGTATATCTTCTGGTCGCAACTTGCCATCTTTGGTTTCTATGCCGTGAACTTTGTGTCCGGTTGCTTCTATTGCACCACTTTCATTGGTGAAAATATGACCGGTACTTGCAGCAACCACGCTTTCGTGAGGTCGCAGAAAACTTGAAATTACAATTAAATTCGCTTGAGTACCACCCGAAACAAAAAATACTTTTGCATCTGGATTTTCAAAATTTTGCTGAATTATTTTTTCTGCATTTTGGCAGTAATCATCTAATCCATAGCCATTTTGTTGTACCAAATTGGTTTCAGTAAGTGCTTTCAGAATTGCAGGATGTGCTCCTTCTGAATAATCGTTTTTAAAAGAATATTTCATTAATCAAAATAAAATTGAATGGTCAAAAATAGGGAAATTAACTATAAAAAAAGTCCTCAAAAAATTATTTTGAGGACTTTTTATTTATATCAAACGTTTTTTACGCTTTCTTTTTTTGTGGCTCTACTTCTTTGTTTTCAGAAGTTCTACCGTGAACTGCTTCTTCTTTGCCTTTACCTTTCAGTAAATCATAAGCAATTGCTGATGCAATAAAGATAGATGAATACGTACCAAATGCAATACCAAGAAGCAATGCAAACATAAATCCTCTCAAGTTATCTCCACCAAAAATAAAGATGGCTAAAATTACCAAAATAGTGGTGAAAGAGGTATTGAAGGTTCTACCAAGTGTACTGGAGATTGAATCATCAAACAATCCTGCTAAAGTAAGTGATTTTTTCTCTCTCAAATATTCACGAATTCTGTCGAATACAATTACGGTATCATTTATGGAATAACCCAAAACTGTAAGGATTGCCGCAATAAAATCTTGATTGATTTCCATATTAAATGGAGCTACTTTGTAGAATAAAGAGTACGCTCCCAAAATTACCACCGCATCGTGAAACAATGCTGCAACAGCACCTAAAGAGAATTGCCATTTTCTGAATCGTAGCAAAATATAGATGAAAATTCCTGCTAATGCAGCCAAAACTGCAAAAGTACCACCTGTTTTGATGTCGTCTGCAACAGTAGGACCTACTTTGGTAGATGAAATAATTCCAGAGTGACCTTTATCTGCAGATTTGAAATCTTGCAAAGTCATGGTAGCAGGAAGATTTGGTTTCAAACCTTCGAACAATTTTTGTTCTATTGTTTGATCTGCTTTTAGAGATTCATCATCTATCAAATAATCAGTAGAGATTTTCAATTGCTTATCATTTCCTAAAATTTTGGCTTCTACAGAACTATTTTTACCATCTGCAGTTTTGAATAATTTTGCTAAATTTTCTTCCACTTTATTCGCATCTACCGATTTATCAAATCTCACAACATAGTTTCTACCACCTGTAAAATCGATTCCGTATTTAAAACCATTGGTAAAAATAGAACCCAAACTTACAATCATCAAAATAGTAGAAATTATATAAGCCCATTTTCTTTTCCCAATAAAATCGATCCAAACATTTCTGAATAAATTTTTGGTAAGTGGAGTCCAAACCGAAATATTTTTATTTTTATTCAATCTATTGAAAATCATTACTCTAGATAACAATACCGAAGTAAAGAACGTCATTAATAAACCAATAATCAACGTAACTGCAAATCCTTGAATAGGACCAGTCCCGAAAATATAGAGTACAACTGCGGTAAGCAACGTTGTTGCGTGACCATCTATAATTGCTGATAATGCGTGTTTGAAACCATCTTTGTAGGCTTCTAAAATATTTTTACCTGCGAAGAGTTCTTCTTTGGTTCTTTCATAAATAATTACGTTGGTATCTACAGCCATTGCCATCGTAAGAACGATACCAGCAATACCAGGAAGTGTAAGTGTAGCATCTACAGAATCCATAATTCCGAAAATGTAGAACAAGTTGATAATCATTGCGATTACCGCATAAATTCCTGCACCACCGTAATAAAATATGATATAAGCAATTATTAATAAAAATGCGATGATGAATGAAATTACACCTGCATCTATAGATTCTGCACCTAAAGATGGTCCTACTACATCTGCTTGAACAATTTTTGCACCTGCTGGTAATTTACCTGCACCCAAAACATCTACCAAATCTTTAGCTTCCTCTTGAGTGAAATTTCCAGAAATTTGAGTTCTACCATTAGGAATTGCATTTACTACATTTGGTGCAGTGTAAACTCTACCATCTAGTGTTACAGCAACTGGTTTGTTGACGTTTTTCTCGGTAAGAGTTTTCCAGTCTCTAGAACCTTTTGCATCCATTTGCATATCAACAACCACTCTACCTAAATCATCATAATTGATACGTGAAGATTCTACGGCACCATCTACAGGAGATTTTTGATTGATATTCCCACGAATTGCGTAGAGTACCAAACTATTTTCGTCTGTAGCTTCTGGTTTGTATCCCCAAAGAAATTGGGTATATTTTATGTTACCTGGTCTAAGATTTTGGGCAATTTTAGAATTCAAAATTTTGTTAACAATTGCAGTATCAGAAAGTTTTACATTTCCTACTCCATTTGCACGCAGCGTATTGATTTTCAATAAATTAATAAAATTGGTATTCTTGGCAACTCCCATAGAATCACCTTTTATAGGAATTACTTTTGCTAATTCTTGGAAATACCCACTAATTTCTGGAACTTGTTGAACTTCCCAGAATTGTAATTTTGCAGAAGTAGAAAGCATTTTTTTAACACGATCTTCATCTTTTATTCCTGGCATTTCTACCAAAATTCTACCAGTACCAGCAACTCTTTGTACGTTGGGTTGCGTAACACCCATTTTATCTATTCTGGTTCTGATTACTTGGTATGCAGAACCTACTGATTCATCAATTTTTTTTCTGATGATGGCTTTTACTTGTTCATCTGGAGTGTTGTACTTGATTTCGATTAAATTTTGTTGACCGAAAATCTCAGGAGAAGCCAATTTCAGATTGGCATTCTTCTCTTGATTTACCTTTTCAAACTGAATGAAAAAATCATCAATATACGATTTGGTCGAACTTTTTTGTGCTTGATCTGTACGATTGAGTGCTTCTATCAAAACTGCATTGGCAGAATAATTGGTTAAATTATTTACCAAATCTCTTTGGTTGATTTCCAAAAGCACATTCATACCGCCTTTCAAATCGAGACCTAATTTCATCTCTTTTTGTTTAGCATCTGCATAATTGAGTTTGGTAAAACCTAGATTGAGGGTGTCTTTTTTGATTTTGTCAATCTCCTTTTGGTTGCCTTTTGCTTCAGCAATCATTTTTTCTCGACTGTTTGAGTACCAAGTTGGTAACAATTCATTGATACAAATGAGCCCTAGAACAATGGCAATAATGGTGATAAGTCCTTTTCCTTGCATTTTAGTACAACATTAATTTTATAGTCGGCAAATATAATGATTTACAACGGAAATAGAAATTTTATGTTAATGTTTTGCAA
Organism: uncultured Flavobacteriales bacterium; assembly: GCA_937876095.1. GTDB lineage: Bacteria > Bacteroidota > Bacteroidia > Flavobacteriales > Weeksellaceae > CALFIE01. The sequence goes on from CALFIE010000040.1 coordinate 8,849, forward strand.
ATTTTTAATAATTATTCAAATAATCATACCTGAAAATTCTATAACATTGCACCACCTGTAACTTCTATTTTTTGTGCATTTACCCATTTTGAATCATCACTGCACAGAAATGCAACCACACTACCAATATCATCTGGTTTTCCGGTTCTTCCTAATGCCGTATTTTTGGCAACCATTGCTTGATATTCTGGATTATTTCTAAAAAAAGCACCATTGAAATCAGTCGCAATTGCACCTGGTGCAACTACGTTAGAACGGATTCCTTTTGCTCCAAATTCTTTTGCAACATATCTCGAAAGTGTTTCTATAGCACCTTTCATAGCTGCATAAACCGAATATCCTGGAACGCAAAAACGCACCGAACCCGATGAAATAAAGACAATACTTCCACCTTCATTCATCATTGGTGTTAATTTTTGGGTTAGGAAATACACGGTTTTGAAATGAATGTTCAACAAGTTATCAAACAATTCTTCAGAAACATCTTGCATAAAAGTGGTCGAACCAATTCCTGCATTTTGCACCAAATAATCGAAAGTTTCAGTTTGGAAATCATTTTTTAAAACCATTTTAAAATTTTCTACAAAAGCATCTAAAGATTTGAAATCCGCAACATCTAATTGTATTGCGACTGCTTTTTGTCCCAAATTTTTGATTTCATCTACCACATTTTTGGCTAATTCTTGGTTTTGATGATAAGTAATTACCACATTATTTCCTTTTTTGGCAATTTCTAACGCCATATCTTTACCAAGACCTCTGCTTCCACCTGTTACTAATGCTATTTTGCTCATATTTTTTTGTTTTATGTTTTAATAAATACTATTCCTTTTCTTTCAAAAATGCAACAATCTTATCCGATTCTTTTTTTGTCAAAAGGGTTCTTATGAGTATATTTTGATCTTCTTCTTTTTCATCAAAAAGTATCTCGCGGGGTTGTTCATAAGTAAAAGCTGTAGTAGAGAGTAGTAGCATAAAAAAAGTTAAAATTTTTGTAATCATGATATTTTGCCAAATTCCTTAATAATTGTGTTTGCATTGTAGCTAGACCTTACAAATGGTCCACAGTACATAAATGGAATACCAATTTGATAACCAAATTCTTCGTATGCTTTAAATTGATTCGGATGAATAAATTCTTTGACTCGAAGTTTGTTATTATTAGCTTGGAGATATTGACCCATAGTTACTATTTCACAACCTGCGTTTTTAAGATCTAATAGAGTCGCTTTAACCTGATCTTCTGTCTCTCCTAAGCCGAGCATGATTCCGGATTTCACTAATAGTCTATTATTTTGTTTTTCACCAAATTGTTTTGCATGTTGCAAGATTTGGAGGGTTCGTTCGTAAGTGGCTTTATGACGAACGCGAGGAGTTAGTTCTCTGACAGTTTCCAAATTATGATTAAATATTTCAGGAAATGCAGAAAGGACAATTTCTTGAGCTTCCGTGTCTCCATTAAAATCTGAAGTTAAAACTTCTATTGTACAGTTAGGCACTTGCGAACGCACTTCATTTATAATTTTTGCAATATGATGAGCACCTTGTTGAGGAAGGTCATCTCTTGCTACCATCGTAATGACGATATGTTTTAATCCCAATTTTTTTGCAGAGTGAGCGATTCTCTCCGGTTCGTCATCTTCAAGAGATTTAGGATTTTTATTGAAATTGAAAGGTAAGTGATTTTTTTTAATTGCGAAAATTATTTGGGCATGATTGAGGTCAGGAAAGGGG
>CALFIE010000041.1 GCA_937876095.1 uncultured Flavobacteriales bacterium
AGCTTTCAATAATGGTTACTCTACTAATAGAACTGTACAAAAATTTGGAACTTATATAAATTCGTCATTGTCAACTGTAGCAGATGGAGTATATGATCTTTGCGGTCATGGTACTTCAATGACTTCAATAGCAACCGCACCAAGAAATGATAAAGGTTTTACTGTAGGTGTTGCATATGGCGCAAATTTATTTTCTTATAGAGCTACTTCTGATGTTATGCTTGAAAGCTATCTAGAACAAAGAGGCGTTTCTAAAGCACTAACTGCAGCAGGTAATAGTACAGGTGTGAAAATCATTTCTATGTCATTAGGTTATGCAATATCTATAAATAGTGTAGCAGATGCTGTGAAATACGCCTATTCTAAAGGGAAATTAATAATTGCTGCAGGTGGAACTACTACTGTAATGACTAATAATTTGCTTGGAGTTATATTCCCCGCAAATATGCCCGAAGTTGTTGCAGCTACTGGAATTAAGGATTCATCGACTTACCAACAATGCTCAATCTGTCATAAAGGTCCTGAAATTGATTTTACAATTGTAATGGAGAGAGCATCTGATAAAAATAGACTAGTACCCGTACTTAGTTACTATGACCAAAAATCAGATTATGTAGGTGGTTCTTCTGCAGCTACTGCAATTACAGCTGGGATTGCAGCATTAGTATGGTCTAAATTCCCTACTTACAATAGAGATCAAGTTTTGGAAAAAATGAAAAAAGCATCAGAATTTTATTTATATAAAAGTTCTAATTATGGATATGGAAAAATTGATGCATTAAAAGCTGTACAATAAATACGTATTTTATACAAACTCAAGTTATAATATTATTAATACAAAAAAAGGATTATTTTCGAATAATCCTTTTTTTTTCTCCAAAAGTTTAAAACAATCATTCCGCTGTGATTCAAGCTTTCAGCTTCGCTTTCGTTTTTCCCAACGTAAATATAAATTCATCGGTAATTCTTCCAAAAAATTGGGCGAAAACAAAGAATTATAGGCAGGACTACCCTTTTCTTTTCTGCTTCACAATAACCAAAAGCAGGTTGTGTTTCATCAGTAGAACAAATTTCTGAACATTTGGCTCTCTTCTAATTTGCATATTTATAATGGTATAGAAACCTAACGAAGTGGTTCGGATAAGACAATCTACAATGAAAATCTTTAAATTGTGAGAATTTTCCGCTTGATTTTTTTTTCGGGTTTCTTCAATATAAGAAAATAGTCTCCTCTTTTTTTATTGTAAACACTTCGTTCTATTTTGCTTTGTAATTCATTTCCCCGAATCCCTCTAAATAGTTATAAATCAGAATATAAGTAAATACATTCTGTTGTAATATTTAAGGCTACTAATTCCAAATCAGAGAGTTTAGGTTTTCAAATTTTCATTTATTTTCTAAATGCACAACAGAAGTTATTATTAAATGTAAAAGTTTTTCACACAAATTCTCAATGTTTTAAAAACTATTGTATGAAAATAAAAAATTGGTCTATAAAATATGTTGTAAGATTTTTAATAATATGAATATCTTAATAATCAAATGTTTTTTATAGTAAACCATCAGTAATCTTAGTAATATTTTTTTTCCTTAAAATCTATATTTTTTTAATAAAAGTTGCGTATTTAAAAAAAAAAGTTAACTTTGTGTATAACAAATTTAAAAAAATTATGATAAAGATGAAACATTTACAATTTCTTTGCTTAATCATTCTTTTAATTTCTATATCATGTAGACCATCAAATGACATAGAAAAATTAAGCACAAGTACAACTAGTACAACAACAAGAACACCACTTTCTAGATCTGAAATTGATAGTAAAATAGAAAGATCTATTACTGAAACTGGCAACTTCCATTGGATTGACACAGATGCTTTAACTATTTGGAGCGCTTCTTATTATGGAAATCAATATGTAACAATAGGTTATGGTACAAGTAAAAATGATTTTAAAAGAGGAGCAAATTCAGATAGAAATAAATCTGACATTATTTCTATAGTTGGAATTAATGAAAACACCTCAAAAAAAGATTTTCTTTTGTATGAAGATGAGTATCTCAATTTTATTGATGTTAAAATTCAAAACTTAAGCACAATTGAAATGCTTCTTAAAAATAAAGAGGTAAGATATATTGAACCATCTCAATATGTATATAAAAGTGAACAGCAACAAAGCCAAAAAAGCTCATTAAGCGGATTTGGCTGTGGATACGAATCTTCTGCAGTAAATAGTGCTGACCAAATTACTGTTGCGCCAAATGCAAAAGTTCCTTGGAATTTTTATAAACATAATATACCTGCTGCATGGAATTATAGTACTGGAAAAAATGTAGGAATTGCAATAATTGATACCGGAATTTCTCCTAACCAAAGTCTAATGAATTCAGCTTTCAATAATGGTTACTCTACTAATAGAACTGTACAAAAATTTGGAACTTATGTTAATTCAATTTGGCCATGGGTAACTACAACAGATGGAGTAAATGATCTTTGCGGACATGGAAGCGCAATGACTTCATTAGCAACATCTCCAAGAAATGACAAAGGATATTCTGTAGGTGTTGCATATGGTGCTAATTTGATTTCTTATAGAGGAACATCAGACGTGATGCTTGAAAGCTATCAAGATCAAAGAGGGGTTTCAAAAGCGCTAACTGCAGCAGGAAATAGAACTGATGTAAAAATTATTTCTATGTCGATTGGTTATTTATTCTCTATAGGAAGTGTAGAAGACGCTGTAAAATATGCCTATTCTAAAGGAAAATTAATAATTGCAGCTGGTGGAACTTCTACAGAACTTACAAATAATTGGGTAGGAGTTATATTTCCGGCAAATATGCCAGAAGTTGTTGCTGCGACCGGAATTAAAGACTTATCTACGTATGAACAATGTTCAGACTGTCATAAAGGTTCAGAAATCGACTTTACAGTAGTTATGCAGAGATCAACCGATAACAACCGAACAGTTCCGGTACTTAGTTACTATGATCAACAATCAGATTATGTAGGTGGTTCTTCTGCAGCTACAGCAATTACTTCAGGTATTGCAGCTTTAGTATGGTCAAGATTCCCTACTTACAATAGAGATCAAGTATTAGAAAAAATGAAAAAAGCTTCACAATTTTATTCAAGTAAAAATTCTAACTATGGATATGGTAAAATTGATGTATTGAAAGCAGTACAATAAACAATATTCAATAAAAAATTAATACATCACATATAATGATGTATAAAAATAAAAAAGGATTATTTTCAAATAATCCTTTTTTTATTCCTCTAAAAGTTTTCTGATGTCTTCAATTAATAATTTTCGGTCTGGTTGAAATTTTCCATCGAGTTTGGGTTTAGTTCCAGCTTCATCTTCGTAATTCAGTCCGGAATAGTACAAAATTGGAGTCCCTTTTTCATTAATTCGACATCGTACATTTCCCTTTTTATCAACTAAGGCAATCATTCCACTGTGATTAAGGCTTTCTGCTTCACTCACATTTTTGCCTACGTAAATATCGAATTCATCGGCAATTTTGCCAATATAATCTCGATTGCCTGTCAAAAAATGCCAATTCGGATTGGTAACACCCATTTTTTTGGCGTGTTCTTTTAAAAATTCTGGAGTGTCATTTTTAGGATCTATAGAAATAGAAATAATCCCAAAATTTGGGTCGTGAATTTCTTGGTCTACATATTTTAGATTACGATTCATTACCGGACAAATCGTAGGACAACGTGCAAAGAAAAACTCTACTAAATACACTTTAGCAAGCATATCTCTGTTGGTGATTTTCTGGTTATTTTGGTTAATCAGTTCAAAATTGGGAACCTTCATCACTGTTTGAAGATTATTTTTGAAGTAATTCCACCCAAATAAAATTGCTACAACCAACCCCAAAAATAACACGATCTGAATGAGTATTTTTTTGGTATTTTTAGATGAATTTTTAGTGATTTCCATTAATAAGAAAATTATTTCACTGCATATTTCTCAGGATTTTTTTTGAATTCATCTTTACAATATGAACTACAAAAACCGTAGGTTTTTCCTTTGAAATTGGCAGTATCAGAAAGATGTTCTGCAGTTGTCATATCACAAATAGGATCTAATTCGTTTACTACCACTACATTCAATTTACCAACTTTTGTTGCCGACATTTTTTGGTGATCCACTTTTTTTATTTCCATATTTTCTTTTTTGCAAGAAACTAAAGCAAAAATTGCAGCAACTAAAATTACATTTTTCATGATTTTTCTTTTTATTAAAATTCAAATTTAAAGATTAATAAAATGAATCAGCAGAAAAATGATAAGAATCATACACTAAAACCACGCAGAAACACTCGTAGAAACGAATATATTTTGCTTTTGGAAATCGGTATTTTTCATAAAAATTGCATCTTTAGAAGATAAATTTCTTGCTTCTATTCTCCACAACACATTTTTCTGAATTTGGTAATCTACATTCCCCGAAAATCCGAAAACCTGAAATCCCAAATTATTTTGTTGTGCAATGATGACATTGTTTTTATCCGAATAATATTCTACTCTACCTGAAACCGAAGTTTTATCGTTCAACTGATATTTTGCTAAAATATTGGGAGAAAACCAAGAATTGTAGGCAGAACTTCCCTTTTCTTTTTGTTCTGCTCCTAAATCAAAACCTAGAATAGTTTGAAATTGATCATTCCATTGATTAATGATGTAAAAATCGTGAAAGTAGCGCATTCTTTTCTCAGAAGTCGGTTTATCATTCCCTACAAAAGAACTCGAATTGATGGTGATTTTGTCGGTTGGTTTGTACGTAATTTGATGACCAAAAGCCAAGGTTTGGTTACCTTCTACTCGTGCAATTCTTTGCCATCCGTTTAAAACCAATCCGCTCAAAAACCACTTTCCTGATTCTGAAGTGTAGGATATTTTGGCTCCTGTTTCGAAATAGGGCGAATTATCTGCAGCCAAACTTCGGGTTAAAGTAAGATTGTCTTTTCCAACTGCACTTTCCCAACCAATATGCGATGGCAAAATTCCGGCATCTATCCACAAATTTTTATTTTTTGAAATTTTGAAACCTATGTTTGCTTCATTAATGAATTTAAAAACCTCTTTTTCAGCAGAAAGATTATCAGAAGCGTAAGTTCCGCTCATAATTGCGAGATTTGAACGCATATTTTCGGTTTCGTAATTGGCTTTTACAAGTCCTAAATTCAAGTTAAATTCATTATGACGATTGTATGAATACAAAAAATTCTGACGAATATGATTTTCTGGTTCATTGAAATCATATGTGTAAAAAATTTCTGCATTTCCTGAAAATTTCAAATGATTTTCTTGTGAAAACAAGAATTGCGAAATTCCTAAAATGCTTAAAAAAAGTGTTTTTTTCATTTAAAAAATTATTAATAAAAATATATTTCGACTCAAAAACTAAATTATTCAAAAACTCAATATTTTCCTTTCCATTTTCGTTCCAATTCTTCACGAATTTTCTTTTCGGTAGAATTTTCGCCAGGTTCGTAGAACTTGGTTCCCGAAATTTCTTCGGGTAAAAATTCTAAATCCACAAAATTTCCTTGGTGTGAATGAGCGTATTGATAATCTTTACCATAATCTAAGTCTTTCATCAGTTTGGTTGGAGCATTTCGCAGATGCAAAGGAACGGGTAAATTTCCTGTTTTTTTCACCAAATCTAATGCTTGATTTATTGCTAAATACGTAGAATTCGATTTCGGAGAAACTGCCAAATAAACAGCAGTTTCGCTCAAGATAATTCTTGCTTCTGGATTTCCGATGACATTCACCGCTTGAAAACAATTATTGGCAATTACCAATGCATTTGGATTGGCCAAACCAATATCTTCTGAAGCCAAAATCAACATTCTTCTGGCTATAAATTTAATATCTTCTCCACCTGCAATCATTCTTGCAAGCCAATAAACTGTACCATTTGGATCAGAACCGCGCATAGATTTTATGAATGCCGAAATTATATCGTAATGTTGCTCTCCATTTTTGTCGTAAAGTGCCATTGTTTCTTGCAAAACGGTGAGAACATCTTCATTGGTGATTTCCTTTTTTTTAGAATTTTTGAACTGATTTAAAACCAATTCCACCGAATTGATGAGTTTTCTGGCATCACCACCAGAATATTGTATGAAGGCTTCTTTGTCTTTAATTTTGAAATCGGTTTTCTCGTCTTCATTAAATTTTTTCAAAGAAACTTCTGCTAATTCTTCTAATTTTTCATAAGATAAAGACTTCAAAACATAGACTTGCGAACGAGAAAGCAACGCAGAAACCACCTCGAAACTTGGATTTTCGGTAGTTGCACCAATCAACACAATCCAACCTTTTTCTACAGCGTGAAGTAAAGAATCTTGTTGAGATTTATTAAATCTGTGAATTTCATCAATAAATAAAATGGGAGATTTTCCGCTGAAAAGATTTTGCTTTTTGGCTTCTTCTATCACTTCTCTCACGTCTTTCACACCAGAAGAAACTGCCGAAAGTTTGTAAAATTTTCTGCCCGATTGTTCAGAAATTATTTCTGCAAGCGTGGTTTTCCCAGTTCCAGGTGGTCCCCAAAAAATTAGGGAATTGAGTGAATCATTCTCTAGCATTTTTCGGATGGTTCCGTTTTTGCTGGTCAAATGTTCTTGTCCCAAAACTTCATCTAAAGTTTTCGGTCGTAGTTTTTCGGCAAGAGGAATGTTTTGGTTCAAGGTTCAAAATTCAAGGTTCAAAGTTGTTCAATATTATTGAAAAATCAAAGTTAATAAATCTTAAATTTTAAAAATGAAATCCATTTTTTCAAATTAATAACTATTTTTGCACTACTTTGAAACTTACATTCAACAAAATCGTCACATTCCCTTTGGTAATTTTCATCAAATTTTACCAATGGTTTATTTCGCCTCTACTTCCAAAAAATTGTAGATACGAACCAACTTGCTCTCATTATATGGTAGAAGCATTGAAAGTTCATGGCATTTTCAAAGGATTTTGGTTGGGTGCGAAACGCATATCACGCTGTCATCCATGGGGAGGATTTGGTGATGATCCTGTTCCTCCAAAAATTTAGTTCATTTTTCAATAAAAAAAATGACGATTTCATGTAACATTTACCAAATTATGCTACTAAATAATAAATAAAATCTATTACTCATGATTAATAGTCTCCTAAAAATCTGGATGCTTTTGCTTTCATTTTTTGTACAGTGTTTATTTGCTCAAAATTATTCCACAGATTCATCTGATGGTACTTTGGTGGTAAATTCTGAGAAAATTCCTGTGAAAATCTGGGCTTCTACTAGAGCTAGTACCTTCAAAGACTTTGCCAATAAATCTGGAATCAATTCCCTAGTCATCATTAATCAAGAAAATATTGAAAAAACTGAAGATGCAGAGTATAACAAGTATTTGCAAGAAATATTTGATGATTATAAAGCACACTCTTTTCAATTTCTTGATAAAAATTTCAAACCTTCTGATGTAGAGGTAACTTTGGATAATGTTTCTGCGTTCAAATATTTAATAAAATCTGAAAAAAAAATCACTTCTAGAGACCAAGTGAAACTAGAAACAGAGTTCAAAATTTGGGATCCATCTAAAGGAATCAAATTGGGACCTGTTACATTACATTTTTATAGTTTGATGTTTATTTTTGCTTTTGGTTTGGGTTATATTATAATGACTTACATCTACAAAATAGATCGAGTAAATGTAAATTATGTAGAGCCATTTTTTACTTGGACTTTACTCGGAACCATCTTTGGTGCAAGATTAGGACACGTAATTTTTTATCAGCCAGAACTATTCAGAGAAGATTTTTGGAGTGTTTTTCTACCAATTTCTACAAAAAATGGATTTCATTTTACTGGATTTTCTGGATTGGCAAGTCACGGTGCAACCATTGCAGTTATTTTCACAACGCTCTATTATTCCTTAAAAATCATCAAAAAAAATCCACTTTGGGTATTTGATAGAATTGGGATTCCTGTAGCTTTAGGTGGTGCTTTTGTAAGAATGGGGAATTTTTTTAATTCAGAAATTATTGGTAAACCTATTGCAGCAGATTCACCATTTGCAATTCTTTTTCCACAAATGAGCGATGAGTACGGATTGACTGTTCCGCGCTATCCTACTCAACTTTTCGAAGCATTTGGATATTTTTGTTTATTTATTTTGCTTTGGGTTTTGTACAGATATACCACCAAAAAGTACCAACAAGGTTGGCTTTTTGGTCTATTTTTCGCCATACTTTGGTCAATCAGATTTTTTGTAGAGTTTCTGAAGGAACCACAAGGTTTAGAAAAAATTCATTTGGGTGATTTGAATACAGGTCAAGTACTTTCGATTCCATTCATCGTAGCAGGAATTGTTTTGATGTTTATTTCACCGAAATTCAAAATCACACCAGAAGAAAATGCAAAACCAGATTAATTTTTGAAAATCTATAAAAAGAAAGATTGATTTTTTTGTTAAAGAAATCAATCTTTCTTTTTCTATATGGTTTTAAAAACTTCACCCAAATTTTTAATTAAATCAGAAGGAAGCATTGCTTCTTTTGATAGTATTTTAGCTGCCATATCACCTGCTTTACCATGAAGCCAAACTCCGAAAATTGCTGCGTTTTTTGGGGAATATTTTTGAGCCAAAAGTGAGGTAATTATCCCCAACAAAACATCACCACTTCCTCCTTTTGCCATACCAGAATTCCCTGTAATATTATAAAAAACTTTTTTTTCGGGTGTTATTATCTGAGTATGGTGATCTTTCAATACTATATAAATTTGTAACTCTTTAGCTTTTTCTTTTGCTAATTCTAACCTATCAAAAGAGTTACTAGTTTTACCAAAAAGTCGCTCAAATTCTTTGAGATGTGGCGTTATAATTGAGTTTTTCGGAATTAGTTTTAAATTCTTTGGACTTTTCGCGAGTAAATTCAATGCATCTGCATCTAAAACCAAAGCATCTTTATATGTTTTTAAAAAATTTAGAAAAGATTTTTCCGTTTCAGGATTGGTTCCCAAACCTGGTCCAATTCCGCAGGTAAAATTATTTTCAAATTCAAAATTATTAATAAAATCTTCACCACCATTTAGAAATATAGCTTCTGGACAGGTTGTCTGTAAAATCTGATAACCACATTTTGGTGCAAGTGCATATGTAAGTCCACTTCCTGATTTTAGAGCGGATTTTACTGCTAAAACTGAAGCTCCCATTTTCCCAAAATTTCCTGCTATGATACACGTTTTCCCAAAATTTCCTTTGTGAGAAAATTCATTTCTTGGTTTGTAAATTCCTGAAATTAAATTTTCATCTATAATAAAATTGTCAGTAGAAGTTTCAGCATTGTATTTTTGACTTAAGCCAATATCTAAAATATGAATTTCTCCACAAAATTTCCCTGTTTCTTCATGCAGAAATGTTTTTTTATAACTTTGAAAACTCAATGTAAAATCCGAGTTAAAAACTGTTGAATTTTCTAATAAATTCTCATCAACTAATAAACCAGATGGAATGTCTATAGAAATTTTTGGACAAGAATAAGAATTTAAAAGTTGTACTAATTTTTCATATTTTCCTTCTAATTTTTTTTTCAATCCTGTCCCAAAAAGCGCATCAATTATGACAAAATTACCATTAAATGAATTTTTATTTATTTCATCAAAATCAAATATTTCAATTCCTGAAACATTCATGATTCTCTCGAAATTAATTCTAGTATCTTCTGTTTGTTTTTCTTTAGATTTATCAACATAAACATCAATATCAAATCCTTTTTGATACAACAATCTAGCTATTGCAAATCCATTACCACCATTATTACCATTTCCACAAAAAATTAAAAATTTTGGATGTTTTTGAAATTTTTTAACTAAAAAATCAACGCATTTAATAGCGGCATTTTCCATCAAGATGATAGATGAAATAGAATCATTTTTTATTGTAAATTGATCCCAATTTCGAATTTGTTTTATTGAGTAGACATTCATAACTAAATTATTTAATAATATTACTAATTCACAAGACGAACAATGCAAATATCACACC
>CALFIE010000042.1 GCA_937876095.1 uncultured Flavobacteriales bacterium
TGACCCTAAATTCGAAAATTGAACTAGTGGTGTGAAAAATGAGTGGGTTTTAGGAAAAAATTTATTCTTAATTTTAGAAAATTAAAAATAAAAAAAATATTCTTCAATTAATCTGTTGGAAAAAGATTAGTTGTCTTTTTCAGATTATTATTAATTTCATCACTTCATTCATTAATCACAGAATAATAAGATTTATTAACTAGAACCTAAAAAAAAAATTGAACCAATTTTTAAGGATTTAATTATTAAAAACTATGATAGTATCCGAATAATAGAATACTTAAAAGTCTATTATAACTATCATTTCGATTAATCAGAGTTCATATTTTCATAAAGTAATTTTTGATCAAATCAATATCGAAAAACTAAACTTAGTATAAGACAATAATTCGTTGAAAGAATTCTAGAACAAATCCTAGAATTTGTTGATATTTTTGCAGATTGAATGTCTTTGTAGAAAGAAAGCATTATGAATTATTACAACGACGTCTAAAAATGAAGTATCAATGCTGCTGATAAATCATTCAATGAAAAAATGAAAAACTTCAGACAACAATTGAGGGGGCTTTTAGATAGAGCGTTTTTCCATTAAGATAACCCAAAATTTTTGCTTATTCCCCAAATTTTGACACTGATCCCTACTTTACAATACATTTACAATACAAAACCACAAAATAAAAAACCGTAACTGCTTAATAATAAACAAGTTACGGTTTCCGTTAGTAGCGAGAACAGGACTCGAACCTGTGACCTTCGGGTTATGAGCCCGACGAGCTACCTACTGCTCCATCTCGCGATATTGTGGTGCAAATGTACAAAATTTTGGCGAAATACCAAATTTTTTGTAAAAATCTATTTTCTTAAGATTTTTAGTACTTTTGTATATGGCAAAAATCCTAAAAATTTATCCCGAAAATCCACAAGAAAACCTAATAAATGAGGTGATTAACACACTGAAGAATGGCGGACTCATCATCTATCCTTCGGATACAGTTTATGCACTTGGCTGCGACATTTACAACATAAAAGCCATGGAAAAATTGGCAAAACTTAAAAAAATCAATCTAGAAAAAGCCCAGTTTTCTATCATTTGTAACAACCTGAGTCACCTTTCGGAATTTACAAGACCTATAGAAAATTCCACTTTCAGATTCTTGAAAAGCAAAATTCCGGGACCATTTACTTTTATTTTAGAAGCCAACAAAAATTTACCTTTAGCATACAAAGGCAAAAAAACGGTGGGAATTCGCGTTCCAGACCACTCAATTCCGCAGTTGATTGTAGACAAATTAGGACATCCGATTGCATCTACTTCTATAAAAGATGATGATGAAGTATTAGAATATTCCACCGATCCAGAACTTATTGCCGAGAAATACGATTCTTTGGTAGATCTCGTGATTGATTCCAGATTTGGGGACAATGTTGCTTCTACCATCATAGATTTAACCAGTGGTCATCCTGAAATTCTACGTGTAGGGAAAGGTGAATTGTAGTCTATTTCAAAAATTTTGGGCGCCTATTTCCTCGTTCCGCTCCCAATCTTTTTTTTTGGTGGCGGCGACTTCGTCGCCGCCACCAAAAAAAAGATTTCCGCTCAAACCTAACGTAGTGGTTCGCCGATTCCATTAAAAAAATAAAAATAATAGAGGCAACTCAGGGCGCAATTTGGTTTGTAGTAGAAAACATCTACAAAAAAATAAAAATTTGTTTTAATTTTGAACATAGATAATTCAACTATGATCATTCATCAATTATTATTTACATTTTCATGAAACTCATTACCTCACCTGCAAAACTAATGAACACCCATAATTCTACTGAATTATTGAAGTCAACCACACCAAAATTTATTGCAGAAGCAGCACAAATACAATCGCACTTAAAAGAAAAATCGCCCAAATATTTAGCTGAACTTATGGAACTTTCTACCAAACTAGCCGATGAAAATTGGCAAAGAAATCAGGTTTGGAAAGCAAAACCAACTGACAAAGAATCTTGTCCCGCACTTTTTGCATTTACTGGTGAAGTTTACAGAGGAATCAACGCTAATACACTCGATAAAAACGCAATTTCTTATCTACAAAAAAATTACAGAATGCTTTCTGGTTTGTATGGTTTGCTAAAACCATCTGACAAAGTGATGTTGTACCGATTAGAAATGGGCAGAAATTTCGAATTCGAACAGTATAAAAATCTCTACGAATTTTGGAGCGACAAAATCACCAATGAACTCAATTCTGAACTCAAAAAAAACGATCTCGTTCTGAATCTTGCAAGTTCAGAATACGTGAAAGTCATCAATCGTAAAAAACTGAATGCACCAGTAATTGATTTTGATTTTTACCAAATTCAACCGAGCGGAAAACTAAAAACCATCGTAGTTTACACCAAACATGCAAGAGGTTTGATTGTGCGTTTTTGTGCAGAAAATAACATCAAAAATCTGAAAGAACTCAAAGCCTTCAATTATGAAGGTTATGTACTGAACGATGAACTCTCAACCGACAGAAAATTGGTTTTTGTACGATAGATGTTAGAATTCAGATGTTAGATGTTAGATTTTAGATGAGATTTGTAAAACCATTTCAAATCAAACAATTTCAAAAATAATAATACGTGACCATTTCAGCGCTCAAAAATCATTTTATTAAAGAACTTTCTGGGATTTATTCGATTACAGAAAGGCAAGAACTGTTTTCGATTTTTGGGGAAGAAATTTTTGGTTTTACCAAATTTCAACTCAAAAAAAATGCAGAAAAACTTCTATTAGAAGACGATATCGAGCAATGGAATCTCACCATAGAAAAGTTGAAAACGGGACAACCTTATCAACAAATCATAGGAAATACCGAATTTTTTGGATTGAAATTTTTTGTAAACGAACACGTACTCATACCAAGACCTGAAACCGAAGAATTGCTAGAAATTGCCATCAATAAATTACGAGATTCTGGTTTCGAGTTACTGAATTTCAAAATTGTAGACATCGGAACTGGTTCCGGAATTATCCCAATTACTCTGAAAAAACATTTCCCAAATGCTGAAATTTCAGCCATCGATATTTCTGAAAAAGCATTAGAAATAGCCAAAAAAAACGCAGATTTTCATCAGGTAGAAATCAATTTTATAAAGGCTGATTATCTTCAAACTGAACTTACCGAGAATTACGATGTCATCATCTCAAATCCTCCTTATATTGCAAAAGATGAAGAAACCGAGATTGCGAATTCTGTGAAAGATTTCGAGCCCAATATTGCGCTCTTCTCTCCTACCAAAAACGCTCTAATTTTTTATGAAAAAATTGCACAAGACTGCACTAAATTCCTCAACGAGAATGGATTTTACTTTCTAGAAATTAACCAAAAATTAGGTAAAGAAACGTTAAATCTATTCAAAAAATTTTCAGAAAAAGAATTGTTGCAAGATTTATCTGGTAATGACCGATTTGTAGTAGGTAGAAAATAGAAAAATCCTTGAAGGATTTAGATTCCTTCAAGGATTGTATTTTTTGAGAAATTCACGTTAATTCGTAAAGTATTTCTACCCGATTCTCTTTTTCACAAAAACTTGATATCCCATATAAATTAGTGGTAAAGACATAATACCAAGATACAATGCATTGCTCATCGCAACTTGTGGTTGCAACGCAATTGCATAAACCAACCCAAAAAATGCACCACCAAGATGTGCAGCATGACCAATATTGTCATTTGCTCTGGGATTCAGCATCATATAGACTGAATATCCAAAATACAACGCACCAAAAATATAACCAGGAATTGGAATTGGAATAAACATAAATCCTATACCAATGTGTGGAAAAATAGCAATTGCAGCAAACAATATACCTGAAACACCACCACTTGCACCAATTGCAGAATACCACGGTTGATTTTTATACAGAAATAATGAAAAATAATTTCCTAAAAAAATAGAACCCAAATAAATGATGATGAAACCTGCAATTCCAAAGGCTTCAACAACTATAGGTCCAAAGAAATACAAAGTCAACATATTAAACAACAAATGTGTAAAATCTGCGTGCAGAAATCCTGCAGAGAACAATCTTATGTATTCTTTTCTATTTTGAATTGCAGAAACATTGAATTTGTATTTTTCGAAAAATGTAGGATTCTGAAACCCAACCAAACTGATGATTACGGTGATTGCGATTACGCCTATTAATACTGGATTCATATGTTACTAGAGTTATGAGTTTTGAGTTTTGAGTTTTCAATTTTTGAAGTTTACTCTTCATTAAATGAAAACAAATCACCAATTTGTCCTTCTTCTGGATAGTCGTCTTTTACATCGTGGTCTATAAAACTGATGCTTCCTTCGGAAGTTTCTACCTCATCAAAACCTTCCCCGATTTCTTCGGTTGGTTCTGGTAGGATGATATTGATGGATTTCACTTTGTCTTTCACAAACTGGTTTCCGATGGCTTTTATACCTTTTACTGCAATAAATTCGTCTATATTGATGGTTTCGGGTTCTTTTTCTTTGCCATTTTTGTCTTTCGCAAAAATAATTTCTGCTGAACTATTATCAGTAGTTCCCACAAATTCTATAAAAGATTTTGGGTGTTCCGAAGGCATAAATTGTTGTACATTAACCGTGTTTTCAAGCAAAAATCTTTTGATAAAGTAAATGCCTTTTTCACCATCGAAATAGATGCAAGTGATGGCTTGTTCTGGTTTCCATTTTTCTAAAACCAAGTATTCATCATCAAAACGATTCATCAGATCAAATGAAACCAATTTGGCTTCACCTTGTGAATTGATGGTGAGAATTTTGTCGTCTCCTTTGAAACTTCCGAGCAAATTTCCACGTGCATCTGCATTTAATCTACGAACGGTATCATCAAACCAAATTTTTCTAGGTGCTAATGTAGAATGTCCTTCTTCTTTTAAATCAACTTTTTTCACGGCATATTTGGTAACCAAATTTCCTCTAGAATCGCGACCTTTGATTGCCAGTTCAGAAAAATCTATATCGATTTTATTTTTTCTAACCCTAGAATTTGGTTTTAAAAGAACACATACTGTTTCTGCTTCACCATTTGGATTGGCACTGAAATACAGAACTTCTGACCCTTTTTTGTCAGATGCTAATTTGTACTCATTGTTTCTGATAACTCCAGTTACCGAAAAACGCTTCATATAATATGGTCCGTCTCTACCTTCTCTGTAAATCATATTATAAACGGTTCTTTTGTCGTTTTTCTTCCAAATTCCTACATGCAAAACATCTTTTCCTACAAAAGTTTTGGCTTCTACTTTGATAACTTGCATACCGCCATCTTTCCTGAAGGTGATAATATCGTCTATATCTGAACAATCGAATAGATATTCATCTTTTTTAAGAGAAGTTCCTATGAAACCTTCTATTTTGTTGGCGTACAATTTCTCATTAGCAACGGCAACTTTGGTAGCATCTATGGTATCGAAAATTCGTAATTCGGTGCGACGTTCTTTTCCTTTGCCGTATTTTTTCAAAATATTTTGAAAATAATCTATAGCATAAGTAATTAGATTTTCTAGGTGGTATTTCACCTGTTCCATTTTGCCTTCTAATGCCAAAATGTTTTCTTCGGCTTTGTCTCGGTCGTATCTAGAGATGCGCATAAATGGAAGTTCGGTTAATTTCACGATATCTTCTACCGTAACTTCTCGCATCAATTTTTTTATGAAAGGTTTTAGTGCATTGTCTATGGCTTCATAGACTTCTTCTTTGGAGTTTCTGCCTTTTATTTCCTGATAAATTTCATTTTCAATAAAAATACGTTCTAGACTTGCAAAATGCCATTTCTCTTCTAACTCGTGCAATTCTATCTCCAATTCTTTTTTAAGTAAAGAAACGGTATGATCGGTATTTTGTCTCAAAATTTCTGAAACCGATAAAAACATAGGTTTATCACCTACAATTACACAAGCATTTGGTGAAATTGATATTTCACAATCGGTGAAAGCGTATAATGCATCTATGGTTTTATCAGGAGAAACATCATTATTTAGATGAATCAGGATTTCTACTTCATCTGAAGTATTGTCTTCAATTTTTTTGATTTTTATTTTGCCTCTTTCGTTGGCTTTGATGATAGAATCTATCAAATCACCTGTATTTCTACCAAAAGGCAATTCTATAATACATAATGTATTTTTATCTTTTTGAATGACTCTGGCTCTGGTACGTAATCTACTGCCACGTTCTCCATCATTGTAATTAGCGACATCTAGCAAACCTCCGGTTTGAAAATCTGGGAAAATTTCAAATTTTTTGCCTTTTAAATGCAATATAGAAGCATTGATGAGTTCTACAAAATTATGAGGCATAATTTTGGTAGAAAGTCCTACTCCAATTCCTTCTACACCTTGTGCAAGAAGTAGCGGAAATTTCACAGGTAAATCTATAGGCTCATTGTTTCTACCATCGTACGATTTTGCCCAATCTGTAGTTTTTGGGTTGAAAACCACTTCTAAAGCAAATGGAGTGAGTCTGGCTTCTATGTATCTAGCTGCTGCTGCAGAATCACCAGTAAAAACGTTTCCCCAATTTCCTTGGGTATCAATCAGGAGTTCTTTTTGACCAATTTGCACCATTGCATCGGTAATAGAAGCATCACCATGAGGATGATATTTCATGGTATTACCTACAATATTGGCAACTTTGTTGTATCTACCATCTTCTAATTCGCGCATAGAGTGCATAATTCTACGTTGCACTGGCTTGAACCCATCAAAAATTGACGGAATTGCGCGATCCAAAATTACATAAGATGCATAGTCTAAAAACCAGTCTTTGTATAGACCAGAAACTTTTTTTAACGATTCTTCCTGATGTTCGTTTTCTTCCATTATTGAATTTCTTCTATTGCTTCTTTATTTTCTTTGATTACTTTACTTAAAGAAAATTTCAGGTCTTTTATCTCCTTTTTGGTTAAAAATGAAATATCATATTTTAGAATGATACTTTGTGTTTTTTTGCTAGATATGGTAATGTACAATTTCTTTATAAATAAAGCATTGAATATTTCATATTTTTTTAATTTATATTTCGGAAATTCATCACTTGCAGGCTTGTTCAAAAATGGCAAAACGTTTCTATTTTTGAAATGAAGTGCTTCTCCGTCGCTATCATATTCAAATATTTGTCTACCACTGAAATAAAATAATACGCCTAATAAAACTGGAATTATTATAAATAAAGTACTCTCATTACCCAAAATATCAAACTTATACCTTTCTAAAAAGAAAAGTACAATTCCGAATAAAATTGTAATTATCAAATTTGTATAAATAAAATTATACAAAGGTGCTTTGTTTCGATTACTTAATCTCATCTTATTGTGTGTTTTTTTATTTTATTTATACTAATTCATACATTAAATTATCTATTACTATTTAGTTTTTTTTTTAACAAATTATTCCTGAGTAAGTGTTACTTTTTTATCAATATCTGGATCTTCTACCACCAAATTTTCGAGGATAAAAGTTTGTCTATCTGGTGTATTTTTGCCCATATAAAACTCCAAAAGTTGTTCTATAGTTTGATCTTTGCCTAAAACCACTGGTTCTAAACGGATATCTTTTCCTATGAAATGCTTGAATTCATCTGGAGAAATTTCACCAAGTCCTTTGAATCGGGTAATTTCAGGGTTTTTACCAAGTTCTTCTAGTGCTTTTATTCTTTCTGGTTCTGAGTAGCAATATCTGGTTTCTTTTTTATTTCTTACTCTGAAAAGTGGTGTTTGTAATATATACAAATGTCCGTTTCTAATCAGATCTGGAAAAAATTGCAAAAAGAAAGTAATCATCAGTAATCTGATGTGCATACCATCTACATCTGCATCGGTAGCAATAATTACGTGATTGTAGCGCAAATCTTCTAGAGAATCTTCAATATTCAGTGCTGCTTGAAGCAGATTAAACTCCTCATTTTCATAGACCACTTTTTTGGTCATTCCGTAGCAATTGAGTGGTTTTCCTTTGAGTGAAAATACAGCCTGAGTTTCTACATCTCTGGATTTGGTGATAGAACCAGATGCAGAATCACCTTCGGTGATGAAAATCATGGTTTCTGCTTTTCTCACCGCTTTTTGATCATTGTAATGTTGTCTGCAATCTCTGAGTTTCTTATTGTGCAGCGATACTTTTTTGGCTCTTTCTCGTGCTAATTTTTGAATTCCAGAAAGTTCTTTTCTTTCACGCTCAGAAATAATGATTTTCCTGTGGATTGCTTCAGCAACCTCTGGATTTTTGTGTAGAAAATTATCGAGTTTATTTTTCAGGAAATTGGTAATGAAGGTTCTCACCGTTTCTTTACCTGGCTCCATTTCGTTGGAACCGAGTTTGGTTTTGGTTTGTGATTCGAAAACAGGCTCTATTACCTTTACTGAAACTGCAGCAATAATGGATTTTCTGATATCTGCTGCTTCAAAATTTTTGTTATAAAATTCTCTAATGGTTTTCACAAAAGCTTCTCTGAAAGCATTAAGGTGAGTTCCACCTTGTGTAGTATTTTGACCATTCACAAAAGAAAAATAAGTTTCTGACTGGGATTTGTCTGAGTGTGTAATGGCAACTTCTATATCCTCTTCTTTGATGTGTACAATCGGATACAAAATATCGCCTTCTAATTCCTCTTCTAGCAGATCTTTCAAACCGTTTTCAGAATAGTAGGTTTCTCCGTTGAAAACCAATTTCAAACCAGGATTTAGGTACGCATAATTGCGCAACATTCTCTCGATATATTCTTTTCTAAATTTGAAATGCTGAAAAATAGTCGCATCTGGAACAAAAGTAATTTCGGTACCATTTTTGTCGGTAGAATCGGCTTCTTTTTGGTCATCGGTAATGATTCCTTTAGAAAATTCGGCCACTTTTACCCTACCTTCTCTTACTGATTTTACTTTGAAAAATTCTGAAAGTGCATTTACAGCTTTGGTACCAACTCCATTTAGACCAACTGATTTTTTGAACGCTTTGGAATCGTATTTTCCACCGGTGTTCATTTTAGAAACTGCATCTACCACTTTACCAAGCGGAATTCCACGTCCGAAATCGCGAACCGAAACTTTGCCTTCATCTACTTTTATTTCGATGCGTTTTCCGGCTTTCATTACAAATTCATCTATGGAATTATCTATAATTTCTTTCAATAAAATATAGATACCATCGTCTGCAGATGAGCCATCTCCTAATTTACCGATGTACATTCCGGGACGAATTCGAATGTGCTCTTGCCAATCCAATGTCCTAATATTGTCATCGGTATATTGTGTTTGTACGTTTTCTTCGTTCATAAGATCTGCCTATTGCTTTTTACAAATTACCTAAAGATAAAATTTGCAACAACATACAAATATATTGAAATGATGGTAATTTTGAAAATTTTGTGGAAAAATTTTTCTGAATTTAGCAATTTCCGATTATTGATTTTAATACAATCAAAGATGACAAATCTTATTGCTAATTTCAAAATTACAAAATAATTTTATGTTTTTTTGCAGATTTAATTACTAAAATAAAAAATCGAGTAAAAAATTTACTCGATTGATATTTGGTGAACGTTTTCTAATTTGACGAAATCGCGCCCCGATTTGCTCTTATTTTTTATTTTTTTTTTGAATCGGCGAACCACCTTGTTAGGTTTGAGCGGAAATCCTTTTTACCAAGTTTGAGGCGGCTTCGCCGCCGCAAACTTGGTAAAAAGATTGGGAGCGGAAGTCGGAAATTGGCGCAAAAAAAATACTACACGTTGAAACGGAAATGCATCACATCGCCATCTTGTACAATATATTCTTTGCCTTCTACACCGAGTTTTCCGGCTTCTTTTACTTTGGCTTCTGAACCAAATTTCACAAAATCTTCGTAATGAATAACTTCTGCACGTATAAAACCTTTCTCGAAATCGGTATGGATAACTCCGGCTGCTTGTGGCGCAGTCCAACCTTTCTCGATCGTCCAAGCGCGAACTTCTTTTACACCTGCAGTGAAATAGGTCTGCAATTTGAGTAAATGATAGGCTTGTCTGATCAATCGATTAACTCCTGGTTCTTCTAAACCGAGTTCTTCTAAAAACATTTGTCTTTCTTCGAAGGTTTCTAACTCATTGATATCTGCTTCGATTTGAGCTGCAAGTACGATGGTATCTGCATTTTCTCTGGTTGCCATTTCCTCGATTTTGGCAATCCAAGGATTTCCGTTTTTTATAGAATTTTCGTCTACATTGCAAACGTACAATACTGGTTTTTTGGTTAATAGATGGATATCATCTATAATTGCCTTGGTAAAATCGTCGGTCGGGAATTCTCTTACATTGTTTCCACTTTCTACAAATTCGTTAAGTTTCAGTAATGTTTCGTAGGTAAGAACGTCTTCTTTTTTTCCTGATTTTATAAATTTTTTGGCTTTGTCTACAGCTTTTCCTAATGTTTCAAGATCTTTTAGTTGTAATTCTATATCTATAATTTCTTTGTCGCGAATTGGGTCTACTGTTCCTTCTACGTGAACGATATTACCGTTTTCGAAACAACGCAAAACGTGGATAATTGCCTCACATTCTCTGATGTTTGCCAAAAATTGGTTACCCAAACCTTCTCCTTTGCTTGCACCTTTTACCAAACCTGCAATATCTACAATTTCAACTACTGCTGGTAAAACTCTCTCCGGATTTACTAATTTTTCGAGTTCGAAAAGTCGCTGATCTGGTACAGAAACAGTGCCTAAATTAGGTTCTATAGTACAAAACGGATAGTTTGCAGATTGTGCTTTTGCGTTGCTAAGACAGTTAAAAAGGGTTGATTTGCCTACATTTGGCAAACCTACGATTCCACATTTCATATTTTTTTCAATATTTATAGTTGTAGGTTCAAAGTATTTGAACGCATAAAATAAAGGTCTGCAAAGATAGTAATATAGAATTAGAAAATAAAGTACTTTGTATTATTACCGCAAAAGAAACAAAAGGTAATTATTAAATAAAAAATTCAAAAGTTTGCAAAATGTAAGCTTTTACACTAAAAACACGAAAATTAGACAATTTCTGAGGTCAAACTGCGGATTAGCAATTTCTCGTGCATAGATTTAAGTACCTCTAAAGAACCTGTTTTTACGGTGCATTTCCCTTTGTAATGCACTAGCAAAGTACACTGTTCTGCTTGTTCAGGTGTATGTTCGCAAATTTCGATAAGAGATTCTATCACAAAATCGAAGGTATTGACTTCATCATTCCACAAAACCAATTTATAAATTTCATCTACTTCATCTAGAAGTGCTACTTCCTCTTCGTATTCACGTTTTGGATTATCATAGGATTTATGATGCACAACAATGTTGCAAATTGGCTTCGCTATTTTTTCATTAATAATAAATGTAGATTCTACGTTGGTCATCATTAAATATTCTCAATAGTTTCAATGATTTCATCTGCAAGATTGGGTTCGTTGTAGGTCAACTCCACCATTTCTACACTTTTGTTATTCATTTTCAAAATTTTGAAATGATAGTCATCTATTGCAAATTCCTGATTTTCTTCTGGGATATCTTCTAATTCGTGCAAAATGAGTCCTGCCAAAGTATTGTATTCACCTTCTACCAATAATTTTTTAGGCAAATATTCATTAATTTCTTCTAATGGTTGTGTTGCTTTTACCCAAAAAATGTTTTCGCCTACTTTGTCTACAATTTTCTCTTCATCATCTTCCTCATCCTGAATTTCACCAACCAATTCTTCTAAAATATCTTCTAAGGTGATAATTCCTTCGGTACCACCAAATTCATCAATTACAATAGCGAGATGCTGTTTTTTAACTTGAAAAACATTCAGTAAATCTGAAATTTTCTTGCTACCAACTACAAAGAATGCTTCTTTCAAGAAATCCCGAAGTTCAAAATCTTTGTTTTTGATGTATTCTCTCATAATTTCTTTGGTATAGAATACCCCAATTACATTGTCTATAGAATCTTCATAAACAGGTAATCTGGAGTAACCTGACTCCATAATTTTTTCTAAAATTTCTTCTTTGGAGTCTTCTATATCTATAGAAAGTATGTTTTGGCGAGGTACCATTACGTGTTTTGCAGTATGATCTGTAAAATCAAACGCATTTTTGATGATTTCGTAATTTTCTTCTTCAATTTCTCCGCTATCTGCAGATTGTTTCACCAAGAGTTGCAATTCTTCGGTAGAATGTATCTCGTGTTCTGAAGCAGGATTTACGCCTATTAATCTAAGAATTGCTGAAGAAAGCGCATTCATCAACCAAATAAACGGGCGGAAAATATTGTAAAAAATACTTAGCGGAGTTGCTATATACATGGTAGTTTGCTCCGGTTTTCTGATGGCAAAAGATTTTGGTACTAATTCCCCAAAAACAATGTGCATGATGGTAATGATAGTGAAACTCACTACTACCGAAATGGTTGTAAGTACCGATGGCGAAATTGCGAGATCAAAAAGATTGAAAAATTTGGTAAACAAGTGTTCCAAAGAACTTTCACCAACCCAACCTAATGCCAATGAAGCCAACGTAATTCCTAATTGAGTGGCAGAAAGATAAGCGTCTAAATTTTTAATGATTTTTTCAGCTTGTTTTGCCAAGCTGTTTCCTTCTGATGCTTTTATTTGTATTTGCGAATACCTCACTTTTACAATAGAGAATTCTGCCGCCACAAAAAAACCATTTAGAAGTACTAAAAGTAGGGCGATGATTAGTTTTATTACATAATCGTAACTGTCGGGGTCCATTTATTTTAAATATACAATATATTGCAAATATATAGATATTTTTTTTATTGAAATTTTTACCAAAATTTAGTCGAGCGTCTTGGTTGCTTTAGCTGTTTTTTCGGTACCATTTTTTGTTTTTTCATAGACTTCTATCAAGTAATTTCCTCTTGCGAAATCTTCTGAATCCCAAACCAACTCAATGTTTTTTTCTTCGCCTTTTGTATAGTTTACCGTCACTTTATCGGAATAAGTGGTGTCTACTCCATTTAATTTAAAAGTTCCTGGTGTTTTATTGGTAAATGTAGCTGCAGTACCATCTGGTCGTTTCACTATGATGTAGAATTCTTTGTCACCAGAATCTGCAATTACATTTTTAATAATGTCAAAACTTACTTTGATTCTATCAATTCTAGAAGCTTTGTCTGTTTCTACTTCTTTTCCGTTGCTTCTAATCTTGAAACTTCTCATCACAAAGTTAGATAATGCCAAATAAGATGCGGTACTAAGAAGGGTTTCCTTATTCTCGGTTTCTTTTTTCGCAAAAATATATTTGGAATTAAGTTCTGTCTTTGCTTTTTCTAGATTAGTAATCTTTATGTTGAGCTGATTGAGTTCTTTTTCGGAAATAATATTTTTACTTTCTAAAATGTTCATATCAGTTTCTAGATTGCCTTTTTCAGATTCCAAAGCACTTACTTTTTTTTGGTATTCGTCTAAAACCGATTGCGAAATGCTTTTCATGATTTTTTTTGCTTCTACTAATTCTTCTTCAGAAATGGTATTTTTCTTAAAAAGCATTTCAAGTTTTTGCTGTTGCATTTGGATTACCTTGTTGCTGATATTAAGTGAACCTACCTTACTTTGCATGTCTCTTTGCATGTTTTGGTAATCCGCTTTCAGATCATTGAACTGAGATTTTATCTGTGCTTGTGACATTTCGCCATTTAAACTATCATATAGCAAATAACCAGAAAGAGCCAGAACCAAAACCGAAAGTAGGATGATTATTATGTTTTTCATGCTTAATAGTTATTATTTTGGGAACTCCACAAAAAAAGTAGTTCCTGTTCCGTTTTTAGTTTCAAACCAGATTTTTCCTTTGTAATCTTCTACAATTTTTTTAACCATAGACAAACCAAGTCCCATTCCTGTAGATTTGGTTGTAAATTTAGGTTCAAAAATTTTCTCCCTGAATTCTTCAGGAACACCATTCCCATTATCTACAATAGAAATTACAAATTTATTTCTTTCGTTTTTCAAAATTACATAAATTTTCGCAATCTTATTAGTTGGAATTGATTGAATTGCATTTTTTACAATATTAGTAACAATTCTAGATAAATACAAGCTATCAATTTTATAGAAAAGTTCTTCAACATTACTCTCAAAAATAACTTCAGATTCAGGAAAAATATCAATTGTTCTACTAATTGTTTTCACCACATTGATCTCAGTGTCTGAATTCGTTGGCATTTTTGCAAAATCTGAAAAGGATTTGGTGATGGAGGAAATAATGTCGATCTGGTGAATCACAGACTTTGTGAGATTGTCTACTTTTTCTACATTATCTTCATCTGAATTGCGAAATTTTCTGTGAAAATTTTGAATGGTGAGTTTGAGTGGAGTAAGTGGATTATTGATTTCGTGAGCTACTTGTTTTGCCATTTCTTTCCAGGCTTCCTCTCGTTCGGTTTTTTGTAAAAGCAATGTTTGTTCCTCAATTTTCTCAACCATTTGGTTGTAAGAATCTACCAAAGGCTTAATCTCATCATTATAAGCATACGCAATTGGCTGATTATTGGTAGAAATTTTGGTGTCTTTTAGTTTATCTGCAATAGTTTCTATTTTTTTGGTCAAATTTTTAGAAATAAACATGGCTACAAAACCACTGAGAATCATTAAAAAAATAATGACTAAAAAATACTGCTTCAGAATAACCCAAAGTTGAAATTTGTTGTGGGTATTATCTACTAATTTTTGGGTACTAAGAATTGCTAATGGTATATTATTTTTTTTTATGTAATCGTAACTTACCAATAATTTATTGTTTTTCTCTTTCCTAGTACTATCAATCACTAGTACAGTGATGCTATTTTTGAGATCTTTTAGCACTTGTTTGTTGAGCTGATCATTTTGTTTCAAGTTACTGGCAAATAATTTACCATCTAGATCATACACATTGATATTGGTATTGAAAATAGAAGCCGTTTCAAAAATTTTATTTTGAAAAATACTATCACGATTTTTGGTTACATTGGGTTCAGAATTCAATGTATAAGTGAAGGATTGCAAAATTTCAGACTCAACTCGTAAAAATTCCTGTTTTCTATTTTCTTCGACATTTTTCTTATTTTGATACAAATTGAAAAAAGCCATTATAGTAAGGAAAAACAAATTGATTAGCAACAATGCAATGAATATTTTGTGCCGGAAAAGGTAACTTTCTTTCATCAATTGATTACCGTGAATCATTTACAAAATTACTACTTTTTTTAGTAATTTATACAATTCTTCAAAAAAAAACACTGAAAAAATTCAGTGTTCTACAATTTATAATTTTATCTATTAAGAATTTTTCAATGCTTCTGCACCGGAAACAATTTCTAGAATTTCATTAGTAATAGCAGCTTGACGCGCTTTGTTGTAGAAAATGACCAAATCATTTTTCAATGCTTGTGCATTGTCTGTAGCTTTGTGCATTGCAGTCATTCTAGCGCCGTGTTCAGATGCTACCGAATCTAAGATTGCTTTGTATACTTGCGTTTTTATAGATTTAGGAATCAAATTTTCTAAAATCTCTTTGCTACTAGGTTCAAACAAATAGTCTGAATTTGCAGCAGTCGTTTTTTCTGGCAAAGCAATAGGCAATACTTGTTCTACCTTCACTTCTTGCGTAGCAGCATTGATGAATTTATTGTAAATCACATAAACTTTATCAAATTTTGCAGTTTGATAATCATTCATCACACTATTGGTAAATTGTGCAACCGCTTCGAAACTGAGTGCATCAAAAATCTTAGATTGATTATCGTACACGTTTTTGCTTCTTCTGACAGCATCATATACTTTTTTACCTACGGTTAAAATTTCGATTTCTGCTTGTGAATTTTTCTGCAATTCGTGATTGAGTTCCTTAATAACCGATGAGTTGAATGCACCAGCAAGACCACGATTAGAAGTAACTACGATATACAAAATTTTGCTTACCTCTCTTTCTTTGGTATAGGCAGCCAAACTTTCTAAATCGGTAGTTGCACTCACATTTTCGATGATTTCTTGTAGTTTTTCTGAGTAAGGTCTCAGCATGACAATGGCATCTTGTGCTTTTTTTAATTTAGCGGCAGAAACCATCTTCATTGCACTGGTAATCTGCATTGTAGAAGATATAGATGCAATTCGACCTCGTATTTCTTTTAAATTTGCCATATATTTTAGTTGTTGGTTGTCGGTAGTTGATTGTTAGTTATAGAAAAAAATCTATAAAACTAACAATCAAAAACCATCAACTAATTTTTATTAATTATATTTTGCAGCCAAATCAGCAGCAGCTTGTTTCAAAATGCCAGTAATTTCGTCATCAATTTTACCTGATTTCAAAGCAGCCATCGTATCAGGATGTTTTGATCTCAAGAATTCTACATATTCTATCTGAAATTCTTTTACCTTTCTGATTGGGACATTTCTCAGTAAGTTTTCTGTACCTGCATAAATCATTGCAACTTGGCTATCTACAGGAAGTGGCGAATTCACTGGTTGTTTCAAGATTTCTACGTTTCTTTCCCCTTTAGAAATTACAGCCATAGTTGCCGCATCTAGATCAGAACCAAATTTAGCAAACGCTTCTAGCTCTTTGTATTGTGCTTGGTCTAATTTCAAAGTTCCAGAAACTTTTTTCATAGATTTTATCTGTGCATTACCACCAACTCTGGAAACTGAAATACCAACGTTGATTGCAGGACGAACTCCCGAGTTGAACAAGTCTGACTCCAAGAAAATCTGACCATCTGTAATAGAAATTACATTGGTAGGAATGTATGCAGATACGTCACCAGCTTGTGTTTCGATAATTGGTAAAGCAGTAAGAGAACCGCCACCTTTTACCAAGTGTTTTATAGAATCTGGTAAATCATTCATTTGAGAAGCAATGGTATCATCTTTAATCACTTTTGCTGCTCTTTCTAGCAATCTACTGTGTAGGTAGAAAACGTCACCTGGATATGCTTCACGACCTGGTGGTCTTCTTAACAACAATGATAGTTCACGATAAGCAACCGCTTGTTTAGATAAATCATCATAAATAATAAGTGCTGGTCTACCAGAATCTCTAAAATATTCACCAATTGCAGCTCCTGCCATAGGTGCATATACTTGCATAGGAGAAGGATCTGAAGCATTTGCAGCTACTACAACAGTATACGCTAATGCACCACGATCTTCTAATGTTTTTACAATTTGTGCTACGGTAGAACCTTTTTGTCCTACAGCAACGTAGATACAAAATACAGGTTCTCCTGCATCATAAAATTCTTTTTGGTTCAAAATAGTATCAATCGCTACAGTAGTTTTACCAGTTTGTCTATCTCCAATGATGAGCTCTCTTTGTCCGCGACCAACAGGAATCATAGAGTCGATTGCAACAATCCCGGTTTGTAACGGCTCATTTACTGGTTGTCTGAAAATTACACCAGGAGCTTTACGTTCCAATGGCATTTCGTATAAATCACCAGTAATAGGACCTTTTCCGTCAATTGGATTTCCGAGAGTATCTACTACTCTACCAAGCATACCTTCACCAACACGTATAGATGATATTCTTTTGGTTCTGTTTACGGTATCACCTTCTTTTACCAGTTTGGATTCACCTAGCAATGCAACACCTACGTTGTCTTCTGCAAGATTTAGAACGATACCTTCTATACCGCTCGAAAATTTTACCAATTCACCGTATTGTACATTTTCTAAACCGTATACAAGAGCGATACCATCACCAATTGTTAATACCGTGCCTACTTCTTCTACGTTGGATTGCGTATCGAAATTGGCTAATTGTTGTTTTAAAATTGCTGAAACTTCAGCCGGATTTATTTCTGCCATTTTATTGGTTGTTTTTGTCTTAATTTAGTTGAAATTCTTTTTTCAATTCACTTAATTTTGATTTTACAGATGCATCTACCTGCTGATCTCCTACTCGCAATATATACCCTCCCAAAAGATCGGTTTTGATGTGCTGTTTCAAATCATATTTTTTATCGAAATTCACCAAGCTAGTCGATTTCAAAATTTCTTCTACATTTTTCGGTGAAATCTCAGATGCAGTAGTAAGCGTAATACGTTGAACTCCTTGCAAATCCTCCACTTTGTTGATGTATTCTACTGCAATATTTTGCAACTGACTTTCACGGTTATGTTTAATAACCAATTGAATGAGATTTTGCACTACCGGCGAAAAATTCTTAAAAATTTCTTCACAAATATTACCTTTCTTCTTGAAATCAATTACTGGTGAATGAAATAGACTTCTCAACTCTTTAGAATTTTCTATGGTTTTAGCCACATCATTCATTTCTGCAACAACTGTTGCAGTATTGCCAGCTTCTACGGTAAAAGAGAGCAAACCTTGTGCGTATCTTTTTGCTACTTTAGATGTTAGCATTTTTAGTTGAGATTAGATTGATTAAGGATATTTTCTACCAATTTGTCTTGAGCACCATCGTTATCTAGTTTTTGTTTCAAGATAGATTCTGCAATATTTACAGACAATGCACCGATTTGATTTTTGATATCAGACATTGCAGCAGTTTTTTCTGCTTGTATAGATTGTCTGGCTTGCTCAATCATTTTGTCGCCTTCTGTTTTGGCAGCATCTTTAGCTTCCCCTACAATTCGGTCTTTTATTTCTCTGGCTTCTTTCAAGATGGCATCTCGCTCTACTTTTGCTTCGCGAATGATGTGCTCGTTTTCAGCTTTCAGATTTTGCATTTCTTGTTTGGCTAATTTTGCTTGATTCAGGGCATCTACAATAGACACTTCTCTCTCATTTACCGCATCTAAAATTGGTTTCCAAGCGAATTTTTTCAAAACAAAAACCAGAATCAAAAAAATAATTGTTTGTATAATGAACAAACCCGATGAAAATTGGCTAATTAAATTTTCCATAAAAATATATAGGTCTTTTTATTAATTAAAAAATAAAAATCATTGACCGTAACCAACCGTTTCCGGTCAATGATATGGGGTTGAAACTTCTTAGTTTACAGCGAATAATGCAGCAAACGCAACACCTTCTACAAGAGCTGCAGCAATAAGCATTGCAGTTTGAAGTTTACCAGCTTGTTCTGGTTGACGAGCCATACCTTCTAGAGCAGCAGCACCGATTTTACCGATACCAATACCTGTTCCGATTACTACTAAACCCGCACCAATGATTTTTGGCATTTCCATAATAATATAATTTAAAAAATTAGTTTCTTTATATAATGTACCTTTCATTTTTTCACAAAAGGTATTCTTTTAATTTTAATTAATGATGAGCTTCTTCGTGGTGATGCTCTTCATTTGCCATCCCGAAATAAACTGCAGAAAGCATTGTAAATATGTACGCTTGCAAAAACGCTACCAATACTTCTAATAAATAGATTACGAAAGTCAAAAACGGAAATGCCACACCTGCAATAATATTTTTGAAATAGTAAATTAAACCAATCAAACTCATCACTACAATGTGACCAGCTGACATATTTGCAAAAAGACGAATCAACAATGCAAATGGTTTGATGAACATTCCTAAAATTTCGATCGGCATCATAATAATTTTCATAGGTACCGGAACTCCAGGCATCCAAAAAATGTGTCCCCAATAATTTTTGTTAGCGGTAAATTGGGTAACTAAAAATGTAACCAATGCCAAAGAAACCGTAATAGCAATATTACCTGTAACATTGATTCCGAAAGGCATCAATCCAAATACATTCAGAAATAAAATAAAGAAAAACACAGTCAACAAATAACTCATGTATTTACCATATTTCGGACCAATGTTTGGTTTAGCAATTTCATCTCTTACAAATAATACCAAAGGTTCAAAAAATTTCCCTATTCCTGTTGGTACCAATGATTTCTTGTAATTTCTAGCCATTGATCCAAAAATCCAAATCAGCAAAAGTGCTGTTAGCAATATCATTAAAACATTTTTGGTGATAGATAAATCAAGTACTTTTTCGTTTTCCGGATGACCATGGTCGTTTAACAAAATTTTACCCGTAGAATCTGTTTTAAATATTTTTTCGTGGTATAATTGATAATATTTCCCGTTTTTCTCTACAACTTTCTCACCATGGTGAAATTCTGAACTCATAAATACTTGAACTCCGTTTTCTTTATTATAAAAAATCACCGGAAGTGGTAATCCAAAATGATGACCATCTTTGGTTACCATAATATCAAAACTGTGCGCATCTAATAAGTGATGTGCTATAAATTCTTTGTTCTCCTCTTTAATCTTATCCTGTTCAGACAATGGTTTTTCTACATCGGCAGTTTCAGAATTTGCCGTTGCTACTGCAACAGGTTCATTAGCCAAAAACAGAGAAAAAACAGATAAAAAACTTAACAAAAGTATCGCTCTCTTCAACATAGGAAATAGGTTGTTTTTAAAGTTTTGCAAAAATAGAACAAAAAACCCAAATGAACAAAGTTTAAATTACTGATTTTTTTCAGTTTTTATCAATTTTATTGCATACAAAGTTTCGAGTACCAAAGACGCTAAATATGGAGGAATAAAATGGTATTTATAATAGGGTATTTCAGACAAATTTAGCTTTTTCATGATCAGGAACATGATGGTTAATTTAAACATCATCAACCCCAAAAATCCAAAACCCACATAATTAGGTTCTATTTTTTTGATTAATGATAAAATGGTAATCACCATCAAATACAAAAAAGTGAGAAATAAGTAGTATTTAAAAAAAACAACATCGTTAGTCAGATCTAATGATTTCCAAATAATGAAATGGACTATAAACATCAAAAAATAGGCAATAAAAAATATATTTTTACTTATTATTTTCATCTTCAGACTTATTTATTCTATTCAGATTTTTTACAGTATTATACATTGAAAGACCCAAACCAAGGAAACCAATTCCAACTGTGAGCAAATTATTTTTGATATCAAAATAATCGTTCAATTTCTTACCTCCCCAAAATCCCAATCCAATAATTACCAACATCTGAAACACCAGTGATGAATAGGCTCCGTATTTTCTGAAACCATTTTTCTCGTATTTCTGTTGGTCTTCTTTGCTGAATTCTTGTTCGGTAGGATTTTCGTCGGACATCTGTGCAAATTTTTCGCGAAGGTAGTATTTTTTTAATCATAAAATACGTAGATTAAATAACTTTTAATCCAAATTCTTTAAAGAAAATAATTTTCCAAAAATTTTGAAAATTTCGTTATTTTTGCAGACTACAAATATTAAATATGTTCAACAGTTTACAAGATAAATTAGACAAGGCGCTTCATAATATAAAAGGGCGCGGAAAAATCACCGAGATCAACGTAGCAGAAACGGTAAAAGAAATCAGACGAGCATTGGTAGATGCCGATGTGAACTACAAAGTTGCGAAAGATCTTACCAAAAGAGTGCAAGACAAAGCCATTGGTGAAAATGTACTTACCAGTTTGACTCCAGGTCAATTGATGACCAAAATCGTACACGATGAATTGGTGGATCTTATGGGAGGAACACACGAAGGAATCAATCTTTCTGGCAAACCAACTGTAATTTTGATTGCTGGTTTGCAAGGATCTGGTAAAACTACTTTTTCTGGAAAATTGGCGAATTATTTAAAAACAAAAAGAAACAAAAAACCACTTTTGGTTGCTTGTGACGTGTATAGACCAGCTGCAATAGACCAGTTGAAAATTCTTGGGGAGCAAATCGGAGTTCCGGTTTATACCGAAGAAGGAGCAATCAATCCTTCTTCCATTGCCGAAAATTCCATCAATTTTGCCAAAACCAATGGTCATGATGTGGTAATTGTAGATACTGCAGGTCGATTAGCGATAGATGAACAGATGATGAACGAGATAAAATCGGTACATTATTTCATCAAACCAAACGAAACGCTTTTTGTGGTAGATTCTATGACAGGTCAAGATGCGGTGAATACGGCAAAAACGTTCAACGAAGCTCTGAATTTTGATGGTGTGGTTCTTACCAAACTTGATGGTGATACAAGAGGTGGTGCTGCTCTTACGATACGATCAGTAGTAGAAAAACCCATCAAATTTATTTCTACCGGCGAAAAAATGGATGCTTTGGATCTATTCTATCCAGAAAGAATGGCAGACCGAATTTTGGGAATGGGAGATGTCGTATCTTTGGTAGAACGTGCACAAGAGCAATTTGATGAAGAGGAAGCCAAAAAATTGCACAAAAAAATCGCTAAAAACGAATTCGGGTTTGATGATTTCTTGAAACAAATCAACCAAATCAAAAAAATGGGAAGTATGAAGGATTTGATGGGGATGATTCCTGGAGTTGGCAAAGCCATAAAAGATGTAGATGTGAACGATGATGCTTTCAAACACATAGAAGCTATGATCCACAGTATGACACCCGACGAAAGAAGACGACCATCTACAATAACTACCCAAAGAAAAACCAGAATTGCAAAAGGTAGTGGTAGAAAAGTAGAAGAAGTAAATGCACTGATGAAACAATTCGACCAAATGGGAAAAATGATGAAAATGATGCAAGGACCACAAGGTAAACAAATGATGGAAATGATGAGCAAAGGAATGCCAAAAATGCTAGGAGCAGGAAATCTCTTCGGAAAATAGCAAAAATAGGCAATGTGGTAAAAAATGGTGCTTTTTTAAATGAAAAAATAGTTATAAATTTT
>CALFIE010000043.1 GCA_937876095.1 uncultured Flavobacteriales bacterium
AGCTCAAAAAGCAGCAAATCTTACACAAGAAGAATTAGCAGGATTGCTTTATGATTCATTGTACAATAAAATTCTCCCTTTGGAAGATGATATTACCGTTTATCCAGCTCATGG
Source organism: uncultured Flavobacteriales bacterium (assembly GCA_937876095.1). Taxonomy (GTDB): domain Bacteria; phylum Bacteroidota; class Bacteroidia; order Flavobacteriales; family Weeksellaceae; genus CALFIE01. The sequence goes on from CALFIE010000043.1 coordinate 115, forward strand.
TGCTGGTTCTGCATGTGGAAAAAACATGCAAAAAGAAACAGTAGACACTTTAGGAAATCAAAAACAAACCAATTATGCTCTAAAACAAACCTCTAAAGAAAGTTTTATTGCTGCAGTTTTAGATGGTTTAACCGCTCCACCGAAATATTTCGGTATGAATGTAGCGATGAATAAAAAAGGCTATACCAGTTTTGATGAAGTTTTAGCAAAAGGTAAAACAGCACTTTCTGTAGATGAATTTGAAACTGCTGCCGAAGAAACTGGAGCTTTAATTTTAGACACCAGAAATGCTGCAGAATTTTATAAAGGATTTATTCCTCAATCGATTAATATCGGGTTGAAAGGAGATTTTGCACCTTGGGTTGGAAGCATGATTGTAGATGTTCAACAGCCTATTCTTTTGGTTTGTGATGATTGTACCGAAGAAGAAACCATTACCAGACTTTCTAGAGTTGGGTTTGATAATGTTTTAGGATACTTAAAAGGAGGTTTTGAAAGTTGGAAAAATTCAGGAAAAGAAGTTGATAATGTTCATAGAATTTCGCCAGAAGAATTTGCAGAAAAATTCAATGAAAACAGCAAGGTTATCGACGTAAGAAAAGAAGGAGAATATGCCGCAGAACACATAAATGATGCTTACAGCAAACCATTAGCTTACATTAATGATTGGGTAGGAAACATCAATCCAGATGAACATTTCTTCTTGCATTGTGCAGGTGGTTACAGAAGTATGATTGCTGCAAGTATCCTTAATTCCAGAGGAATTAGAAATTTTATTGAAGTAGAAGGTGGTTTCAATGGAATTAAAAAAACAGAAAAAGTACCAACTACCGATTTCGTTTGCCAAAGTAAAACATCCTATTAATTATGAATATCTACAGCCAAACCAATTTTGATGGCGAAAAACCATCGGTAATTAGCATCAAAAAAAACGATAAAATCCAAATGATGACCATCGGTTTAGCCGAAAAACAAGTTTTGGCAAAACACAGCACTTCGGTTCCTGCAACTTTACTGGTTTTGCGTGGGAAATTAGATTTCAATATGGGCGCAGAAACCATCATTTTGAGAGATGGCGACGTTTTCGAAATTCCTGTAAACACAGAGCACGAAGTTATTGGCCGAGATGTAGAAAATATTTTTTTGATTACTAAAGAATTGTAAAGGCCACAAGAAAAAAAATAAACCACAAAAGTCACAAAAGTTTGACAATTAATTTTAAAAAGTAAAAGATGTATGAAATCTAAAAGGTCGCAAAAGTTGAAATCTAATCGATTTCTTAAATGAAAATCTTTGATTTTCTTACTTTTATGTTCTTTTGAATTTCTCTGATATCCATATTTCTTTTGTTTCTTTTGGCTACGCCGAATCTTCGATTTGTGGTATAAAAAATGACATTTTATAAAAAACTTTTATGGTAGATACTTTTGACCAAAATTTTTGGAATTCGCGTTGGGAAAATGGCGAAACTGGTTGGGATTTAGGCGCTGCTTCTTCTGCTTTGATGGATTATTTCAAACAAGTAGATGACAAAAATGCTAAAATTCTAATTCCAGGTTGTGGTAACGCACACGAAACAGAACAATTGGTTGCAGAAGGTTTCACCAACATCACCTTGATAGATATTGCACCAAAAGCAGTAGAAATTTTGAAAGAAAAATTCAAAAACCAACCAGAAATAACGGTAATTTGTGAAGATTTTTTTCAGCATGTTGGTAAATATGATTTCATAGTAGAACAAACCTTTTTTTGTGCACTAGATCACAATTTGCGAGTAAAATATGTGAGTAAAATGTATGATTTACTATCGGAAAAAGGAAAATTAGTTGGTGTTTTGTTCAACAAAGATTTTGGCAATCCTTTTCCACCTTTTGGTGGAAGCATTTCAGAATATGAGCAGCTTTTCAAACATCAATTTAAAATAAGAAAATTAGAACTTTGCTACAACAGTTCGGAACCAAGAAAAGATACCGAAGTATTTATTAATTTTGAAAAAAAATAATCATTAAAAAAATAGCGTTATGAAAAAAAATATGGGAAGTACCGACAAAATGATTCGTCTGGTTTTGGCAATCGTGATGGCACTTTTGGTCTATTTCAAAGTAGTAGAAGGTTACTTTGCAATCGCACTTTTGTGTCTATCGGTAGTATTTGTATTGACGAGTTTAATGAATTTTTGTCCGCTCTATACCTTGTTCGGAATCAATACGTGCAAGAAAAAATAAGGTAAATAATGCTGAATTTCATCAAAAAAAATAAACTGGGAATTTTTGGAATTTTGGTGGGCGGAATTTTGGGTTTTACCTACTACTATTTCATTGGTTGCAGTACCGGAACTTGTGCCATCACTTCAAAACCGCTGAATTCTTCGGTATATGGAATGGTTTTGGGTTACCTGATGTTTTCGGTTTTCGAGAAAAAATAATTTTTTAATTAAAATAATAATATGTTTGAATTTCTAAAAAAACTTTTCGGCGGTACTTCTGTAGATTACAAAGAACTGGTGAAAAATGGCGCACAAATTATAGATGTGCGAACTCCTGCAGAATTTAAAAATGGACATCTAAAAAACTCCAAAAATATTCCGCTACAAAATTTAACGCAAGAATTGGGTAAAATCGACAAAAACAAACCTGTAATTACTTGTTGCGCAAGTGGAATGAGAAGTGCTTCTGCCAAAAATATCCTGAAAAACAACGGTTTTACAGAGGTGTACAATGGTGGTGGTTGGTCGAGTTTGCAATCTAAATTATCTTAAAAAAAATGACTACTATATTATCTGGTTGGAATTTCCGACGAGTACTTTATCTTCTTGGCGGAATTTGGATGGTTGCACAAGCAATTTTCGATCAAATGTGGGTTTTCATACCTTTTGGATTGTATTTTGTAGCAATGGCAGTCTTCAAATTTGGATGCGCAGCAGGAAATTGCACTGGCAATTCTTGTGACATCAATCAAAAACCGAATTCCTAAAGTTTTTAAAATTATTTTAATAATAAAGAAATGTCTGCAAAATTTCAAGAACTTATACAATCTGACCGACCAGTGTTGATCGATTTTTTTGCAACTTGGTGTCAACCTTGCAAAGTGCAATCTTCGGTACTTACCACGGTGAAAGAAAACGTGGGAGAAACCGCTCGAATTGTGAAAATAGACATCGACCAATATCCTGCAATTGCCGCTCAAAATCAAGTGAGAGGTGTCCCAACTTTGGCAATTTTCAAAAATGGTGAAATGCTCTGGAAAGAATCAGGAGTGCACGATGTGAATACACTCACCAATTTATTGAAACAATTTAGTTAAAAAAACCGCCATTTTTTTCAATAAAAAAATAATTTCTTCGTTCTTTTGCAATGAGAAATACTTTGCTATTATTGCTTTGTTTTATGATGATGTCTTGCAATGGACAAGAGAAACAAACGGTTTCAAAAAATGAAAAAAAAATGAATAATACCCCAACTCAATTAGAACAAGTTACTTTTGGTGGTGGTTGCTTTTGGTGTGTAGAGAGTTGCTTCAATATGCTGAAAGGTGTAGAATCTGCTGTTTCGGGATATTCCGGAGGAACAAAAGAAAATCCAACTTACCAAGAAGTTTGCACCGGAGAAACCGGACATGCAGAAGTGGTACAAATTTCGTACGATCCCAAAATAATCTCTTATCAGCAATTATTGGAGGTGTTTTTCTTCTTGCACGATCCTACCCAACTCAATCGCCAAAACGAAGATGTAGGAACGCAATATCGCTCGGTTATTTATTTTAATAATGAAAATGAAAAACACCTTGCAGAAGAAACCATCAAAAAGATCGATGCATCTGGTAAATATCCTACCAAAGTAGTAACAGAATTAACCAGATTTTCAAAATTTTGGCCTGCAGAAACCTATCATCAAGGTTATTACAAGCAAAATCCAACACAACCATATTGTAGCGCTGTAGTTGGTCCCAAAATTCAGAAATTTAAAAAACATTTCAGTGAATTGGGAATGCTGAAAATCGAATAAAAAAAATCCTTGTTTCTAAATAAAAGATTTACCTCAACATTTCAGTATGAGGAATATCGTCTTCCAAATACTTTTTACCTGTATCTACAAAACCCAAATTTTGATAGAATTTTATTAAATAATCTTGCGCAGAAATTCTAATTTTTGGGGTTTGATAACGGTTTTCTATAGTTTCCACCGCATATTGTATAAGTAATTTACCAAGGCTTTTTCCTCGTGCTTTTTCGGTGGTTAAAACTCTGCCGATAGAAGTTTCGGGATATTTTATATTAGCATCAAAAATTCTGCAATACGCCAAAACTTCACCATTTTCTTCTGCCCAAAGATGAATTGCTTTTTGGTCGTAATCATCCAAATCTGGATACGGACAATTTTGCTCCACCACAAAAACATCTACTCTCGCTTTCAGAATTTTATATAAATCTAAGGTCGATAATTCTTCAAAATTTTTGATATGCCAAGTTGGTACAGTCATCATAGTTTACAAAGTTGGAAGATGGAAGATAGAAGTTGGAAAAAAAATTATTCAAATGTGACTTTGTTTTCGGCTAAATAGTTATTGGTTTGTGCTATGTATTTCAAAATTTCATCGCAACCCAGTTTTTTTTCGGCAGAAGTACTGTAGATTTCTGGCAGTTCTTCCCAGGTTTTTAGCAATTCTATTTTGTACTCTTCTACATTTTTGAGCGCTACATTTGGTTTCAATTTATCGGTTTTGGTAAACACAATAGAAAACGGAACTGCGCTTTCTCCGCACCATTCCAGAAATTCCAAATCTATTTTTTGTGGGTTGTGTCTACTATCAATCAATACAAAAAGGTTGACCAAATTTTTTCTGTTCAAAATATAATTGGTGATGAGTTTCTCAAAATCTTTTCTCAAACTTTTAGAAACTTTAGCATAGCCATAACCTGGCAAATCGGTAAGATACCAAGTTTCATTTACCAAAAAATGATTGATGAGTTGTGTTTTTCCAGGCGTTTGTGAAGTTTTCGCCAAATCTTTTCTGTTCATCATCGCATTGATGAGAGAAGATTTTCCAACATTACTTCGCCCGATAAAAGCATATTCCGGAAGGTTGGGTTCTGGACAGTCTTGCCATTTCCCACTACTTTTTACAAACTCTGCTGTTTTTATAAGCATTTTTTTGAAATTTTTTTAATAAAAAATGGAAGTAAAACTTCCATCTGATTATTTGTCTATTGTTTTTGTAACCAAGCGTACAGAATTTCATTGAATTCATCTGGTTTCTCCATCATTGCAGCGTGACCACAATGTTCAATCCAAAACAATTCAGAATTTGTGATAAATTTGTTCATATCAATCGCCACTTCTGGTGGTGTAACATTGTCATCTTTTCCCCAAATTATACAAGTTGGACATTTAATTTTCGGTAAATCATGCAACATATTGTGTTTTATGGCACTTCTTGCCAACATTACGGTTTTTATACCTTTCATCCGGTCATTTACCACCGCAAAAACTTCATCTACTAATTCATCTGTTGCAACTTTTGGATCATAGAAAACTTCTTGGGTTTTTTTGCGAATGTATTCTTTGTCGCTTTTTCTTGGGAAACTGTCCCCAAAAGTTCGTTCATATAGACCAGAACTACCAGTAAGTACCAAATTTTTTACCAAATCTGGTCGTGCAATCGTCAAAATTAGACCAACATGACCACCCATAGAATTTCCTACGATGGTTACAGGTTCTTTGATATTTTCATCTATAAATTTGGCTACAAACTTCGCAATAGACGTAAGATTGGTATTCAGAACTGGCAAATCATAAATCGGCAATTGCGGCACGAAGACACGATAACCTCTTGTTGAAAAAAAATTCACCATCGTATTGAAATTGCTCAATCCTCCCATTAATCCATGTAGTAAAACCAAAGGATGACCATTCCCAGCTTCTATAAAGGTATATTTTCTTTCTTTTTTAGTTTTAAAAATCATAAAAACGCATCATTGCCTTGCAAAAATACGAATTTCACTTTAGTTATCATCATAATAATAAAATATCTCGAAAAAATGCGATATATAGAGTCATTTTTTGATTTTATTTCTATTCATAAAAGGGAAAAATTATTTATTTGTAACCCTTTTTCAATCAAATGATTAGGTGTTTTTTATGTTTTATCACAAAAACTTATTAACA
>CALFIE010000044.1 GCA_937876095.1 uncultured Flavobacteriales bacterium
AAAATTACTAATTTTATAAAATCTAACCGTTGCGTTAGATATTTGAATCCGCCTTCAAAAAATTACCGTCATAAACTAAAAAGTAAATTCTAAATATGCTAAAATTATTCATAAGTTATTGCCATAAAGATGAATCTTTAATTTCCAAATTCACAAATCATATTGCTCCATTAAAAAACAATGGTATTATTACCGAATGGATTGACAGAAAAATTGAAACGGGAGAAGAATTTCAAAATGAAATAGATAAAAATCTTGAAAATGCAGATATTATTTGTTTGATGATTTCTGATAATTTTCTAGCATCTAACGCTTGTATTTTTGAAAAAAATGAAGCCCTCAGATTACGAACCGAAAAAGGAATAAGAATAATCCCAATAATTTTAAGTCCTTGTGATTGGACAGAACATAAAGAATTAAGTATATTGTTGGCAACACCAACCGATGGAAAACCAATTTCTACTTTTACTGACCAAAATGAAGGATGGCTTGACACAATAAAATGGATTAAAAAAGTTTGTAAATCAACTACTGAAATTAAAAATTTAAATTTGTCTGATAGATTTGAAGAATTTCTAAATAATGCCGATATACTCACAAAATCACATTCTGAAAAAGAAAATCTGTTATTAAATGATATTTTTGTTTATCCAAAATTAAAATCCTATGATGATGAAGAAAAATCTCATAAGTTTGATTCTGAACTCTTTAAAAAAGATATTCTAAGTCTTAATAAAATAATCATTGCAGGAGAAAATCAGTCTGGAAAAACTACATTATGCAAAAAATTATTTCAAATTTACAGAGATTTAAATTTCGTTCCAATTTATCTTGAAGATGGTAATAAATATTTTGGTATAAGTAAAAACAATATAGAAAGAGCCTTTAAAGAGCAATACAATTCTGTTGATTTCTCTCAAATAGATTCTAAGAGAGTTGTTCCCATTCTTGATAATTTTCACAACGCAAAACATCAAGAAAAGTATATTAACGAATTAGAAGAATACGAAAAACAAGTCTTAATTGTTGATGATATTTTTGGTTTAAACATAAGAAAACAAAATCTGATTAATAATTATAAAAAGTTTAAAATCAGAGAGTTTACAGCCATAGAAAGAAACGAGTTAATAAAAAAATGGATTCAAATTAAGGAAAATAGTCAAATTCAGATAAATCCAAATTATCTTCAACAGAGTATAGATGAAAAAACAGAGATTATTGAAAATTCTTTGGGAATAATTTTTGGAAAAGGTATAATGCCTTCTTTTCCATTTTTTATTTTGTCATTACTTTCTGCACAAGACACACAAAAGCCATTAGATTCCGAAATTACTTCGCAAGGTCACTGTTATCAAGCATTGATATATCTTTATTTAAGAAAAGAAGGTGTTACAAATGACCAAATTGATATATATACAAATTTTCTAACAGAATTAGCAAATTGGATTTATAAAAATAAAGGAAATGGAATTGACAATAGTGAATTTCAAAACTTTTTAAATTATTATAAAGAAAATTTCAATCTTCCAATTTCTATTTCTGATTTAGTAAAAACTCTATCTATTGTAAACATTTGCAAATTTGATAGTTTAAATCAATTTAATTTTTGCTATTCTTATATTTATTATTTTTTTGAAGCAAAATATTTATCTGAGCACATAGATTCGGAGAAAAAGGTCATAGATCGCATTCTTTCAAATTTACATAAAGATGAAAATGCATATATAACAATATTTATTTCTCATCATACAAAGTCGAACATTATATTAGATGAATTATTATTAAATGCAGAAATTTTATTTGAAAAATATTATCCAGCTACTTTAGATAAAAACGAACTAACTTTTTTTGATAAGCATCAAGACAAAATAATTAAAGCAGTAATGCCTACTTTTAATCACAGTTCTGAAAAAGAGCGTGAAAAAATACTAACTATAAAATCTGAAAAAGAGGAGATTATTGAAGACTCTGATAAAATAGAAAGTGAAGATTTTGAAGATGACGAATTTGCAAGAAATCTAAGGCTAAGTATAAAAACTGTGGAAGTAATGGGAACTATTATGAAAAATAGGTCTGGAAGTCTTGGTAAAAGTAGACTTGAATACATATTTGAGCAAGGGTTCAATTTACAAATGAGAATTCTAAAATCATTTATAGAATTAATTAGCAATGACAATTCAGAAAGAGAAATTATAGAATTTATAGTAGATCGTTTGAAATCACTAATAAAAGAAAAAGAAGAATCCGAAAATAAAGAAATGAAAATTGAAAAAATTGAAAAACTAGCGAGAGAAATATATTGGAATATTAATTTTGGAGTTTTACATGGATTTACTTCAAAAGCTATTCATTCTTTAGGTTCAAGCAATTTATTAAATATAGCACAAACGATAAATGATAAAATAAACTCGCCTTCGATTTTTATTGTAAATCAAGGAATAAAAATGTGGTATGCGAAAAATTTGAAAGTTGATGAAATTGTAAAAAGATTAGAAGATTCTGACTTTTCAATAACAGCTGAGAATATTTTAAAAATGAAAGTTGTTGAACACTGTAGGTTACACAAAATTGGATATAAAGAAATGCAAAAAATTGAACAAAAAATGCAAATAAGTTCAAAAAAAATGATTGTTGAAAGAGAAAAAAATAAAAATTAGCACTGCCACTAACATCGGTTTTGCAATATGCGGGGTTTAGAGAAAGTTGAACTTTTTGTGAAATTTATCCGCAAAAAACCATTTTCTTTTGTTTTTTTTATTAATTTTACAAAAGAAAAATGGTTTTTGCTACAGTCGGTTGCAGTTGTAACTTCCTGACAATCAATCCCGCACATCGCAAAGCCGTTTTCCGTTATTTTTCACCCTACGAAAACGACCGTGTATAAACAGAACGACAGAAAAAATGAGTATATTTTCTTATCATCTAGTAAAACTATCATTTATTTCTGCACTCAGAATTATGTTTTCACCTATAAAATCAAAACAAGTAAATGGATTGATTTATGCAGAAACAATGTCTGCAATGGTTTTAGGTTCATCAATCTTTTCCATATCCCGATTTTTTAATAGAGAAATTGTAGTTTTTGCACAGTGGGATAATGAAAAACATTTATATGATTTTTTACAATCCGACTCAAATGGAAAACTAATCGCAAAAGGTTGGCATATTCAAATGGTATATTTACGACAATGGGGAAATATTTCAGGTTTTCAAATTTCCAAACACGAAACAAAATTGGAAAATGAGAATAATCCAGTAGTTGCCGTTACAATCGCCAGAATGAAATACACTCAAATCCCAAGATTTCTTCGTTGGGGCAGACCTGTTGAAAAACAAGTTCGTGATAATAAAGAAACAACTTTGTCTTTGGCTTCAATTCGATACCCAAACATTATCTCAACTTTTTCAATTTGGAAAACACAAAAAGCAATGACCGATATGGTTCGTGGACACAGCAAATCGCCACAACCAAAAAAACACATCAATGCAATGAAAGAACGTGAGAGAAAAGATTTTCATTTTGAGTTTACCACATTGCGTTTCAAGCCAATTGCAGAATATGGAGAATGGAATGGCCAAAATAAATACATCCCAAATCAAACTGAACCGATATGAATTTAGCAGATACAATGCAAAAATTTCAGGATTGGTTTACTCAACAGTGGGTTATTTTTAGCGGTAAAAAAATCAATCCATTTGAAAATTCTTGGTTAATGGGTTCTTTTGGTGAAGTAAACGGAATCGGCGAAAAATTCATTCATCAATTAGCCGAAAAGGAAGATTTAACAATAATTAGAAATTCAAATTCAAAAGGATTATTGGATTCGATTTCGAGTTTGAATTTATCAGAAAATGAAACAAAAAAACTTTCAAATAAAATTGTAGATTTTTACAAAAAAACATCTGAATACAAATTACAATTAAATATAAAATGGAATCCCTTATTTAAAACATTTGCCTATTCTGTCAATAGATTGTTCAGTCAGCGAATTAATCAACTCAATATTCCAACAAATAAGATTCGATCCTCTGAAAATCTAACTTCCGAAATCATTCAATTAGTTGCAAAAAATACAAACGAAGTAAAATACACAATTTGGCTACGAAAATTTCAATCAACTGGCAATGTCATTTATTCAGGCATTTATACAACTTGTACACTATCTTCGGGAATTACTTGTGTAAAAGCAATTTTCCCATTACCAAAAGGAAATGCAACGGTAATTCTAAAACCTACTATCGGAGAAAATAACGAACTTATTTTAGATTCATCGGGAAATAAATTTGGTGATGCAGGTTTTTATTTTTTACTGAACGATTCCAACGGAAATTATTGGAGCAAATACATCAAATCCTTCACAGACAATCTTATTGTAAGTGATGAAAATGGAACACTAAAAGCAGAACAAACACTCAAATTATGGAATATTAAAATAGCAAAATTTAAATACAACATGAAAAAACAGACAAAATAAACTAAAAAAAAGGGCGAACACATAACATCGGTTTTGCAATATGCGGGGTTTAGTTGCAGTTGAACTTTTTGTAAAATTTATACGCAAAAAACCATTTTCTTTTGAATTTTTTTGTAATTTTACAAAAGAAAAATGGTTTTTGCTACCGTCGGTTGCAGTTGTAAATTCCTGACAATCAAGCCCACACATCGCAAAGCCGTTTTCCGTCCGTCCGTCCGTTGGCAGAAACTGCCATTGAAAAATCTCGCGCACAATTTTAACGAACTGAATTTCAAAAATTTTGAATCTTATAAGAAAGTAAATTCAGACCAAAATGTGCTGAAAAAAGGGTCTGAATTTACTTTCTATTTGGACTGGAAAAAAAACTGCTTAAAAAATTAACAGCGCTGAATTGAGAAAACTTGGTTTTTGAATTCTAAAATTTTGAAAAATAATTCTGCAAATTCGCTGACCATTTGCAATGGCTAAAATTGTGCAATATTTTTGGAAAAATAGCCTTGAATTATGGAAAAATTAGTAATTTCGGACATGAAAAACACCTTTAATTTAACCAATCACGGAAAATAGACTCTGCAGATTACAATGTATTTGCAAAAAGTAGGAAGTTTAGTGAAAGTTGTACTTTCAGTTAAATTTATTCGCAAAAAACCATTTTTTTATATTTTTTTTATTAATTTTGCAAAAAAATAGTTTTTGCTAACCGCTGTTTTGATACAACTCTTCTGTTGCATCAATCCATCACATCGCAAAGCCGTTTCCGTTGGTGGAAAATTTTGACCGACACACTCAACAGAATGCTTGAAAAACTTTGATTTAATTCAAGATTTTGAAAGTGTGGTAAGCAATTACAGGAAAATAAATTGGAGAGTCAACAGTCGGACAAACCGAAACAACGACTTTAAAATTCTGAAAGTAGGTATAATAATTTATATAATTTTATGACAATTCAAATTAAAAATTACCAAAAAATGACAAAAAAATTAGTTATTCTTTTATTTTCTTTTTCGTTATTATTTTCCTGTACTGAAGAAAGGGATTTAACTACTTCAAGTACAGAAACACAAATTGATTATGATGATATTTCGTATTCTAAAAATGACCTTGTATTGGGGGATTTTATTCTTGAGGTGGCTGACAAGTTAAGAGCAAAAAAACAGAACAACACGACCATTAGCGAGAGTGACTTAAATAAGTATGCAGATTCTCTTATATCTAAAAAGTCAAACGCAAATGCTAAAAACGATATGGATAGTTACATAACAGGTAACCTTAATAGTAAAGAAACAGCGTTATATAATTCAAACAAAGCTAAAGCTTTATTATGTATGTCAAACGGAAAATTAGCCGTGAATTATGCTAAGGCTAATTATTATCCAAATTATTTAGCTAATAAAAATGGAGATGCTTTTAGACACGCGCTATGGAATTTTGGGATGACTAAAGATGTAGGATCAAATTTTGCAAAAACATGGGGAGATGCTCACGAATATGGTTCAACAAGTCAACCAGCTATTCAAAGAAGTATGGACTTATATAATAATAGCTTTGGTATTCTATTAGGCCTACAAAACGCTAACTATCTTTCGCATAGTGCTATGATTTCAAAAACAAAAGAAAAAGTTAGAGCAGGAAAATTAAAAATAATTAACGGCAATAATACTTTGATTTGGTCAAGTTTTGAAGGCGAAAAATAAATTATATATAAAAAGAGGACATTCTTAAGTTATTAAGGATGTCTTTTTATTAATAAAAAGATGAAACAAATAATTTTATTTATTGATTATCTGTTTAATTACCTATCCCCGCATTGTTAGCAATAATAAGCCTATCAAAGAGTTTTTCTCCAAAATAACGACGATTAAG
>CALFIE010000045.1 GCA_937876095.1 uncultured Flavobacteriales bacterium
CGACGGTGCTCCAGGTCGACGATCGGCTGGAACACCAGCATCAGCCAGGTGGACACTCTACCATGGGGTCAGGTAACCGGCAGCCAGGCTTTGCCACTTGGCAACACCTACCGCTACGACCAGTTGAACCGCTTAAAACGCAGCCTTTCGTATTCCAATATAGATACCACAAACAATGCCTGGCTGGCCAATGGCGCCAGCATCGCAGGGCTCTACCGCAACACTTTTACCTACGATGCCAATGGCAATATCAAGACCTATTTCCGTAATGGAAATAGTGCTACCAGTGCTACGGTATCCAATATGGACAACATGACCTATACATACAAAGCAGGAAAAAATCAGCTAGATATGGTAGCAGATGCAGTAGGGACAACCAGTGTGGGTGTGAATGACCTCAAAGCAGGACAAAAGGTGGGCAATTATGTCTACGATGCTATAGGCAACTTGGTAGAAGATAAGCAAGCAGGCTTGATTATAGAGTGGACGCCTACTGGAAAAATAAGCAAAATAAATGAAAAATTTAAATAAAAAATAGATTTTTTAAATTTTGAAAACAATATAATTAAATTAAAGGAATAAATTAGAAAATATAAAACATAGATCATTGTCATTAAAATTTTATATTTACTATCTTCGCTAGGAAGTTTACCGTCTAAAAGAAATTTAAGTTCATCTACTACTAATAAAAAATAAATTATATTAAAAGCAATATTAATATAATAAATTATTTTGGTCTTGAAAATTCTTTTCACCATTAAATAAAATTAACTCACAAACTCCAAAACAGCATCGGTAATATATTTCAACTGCTCTTCATCTAATTCGGTGTGCATTGGTAGCGATATTACTTGCTGCAGAAGCAGATCGGTATTCACAAAATCGGCATCATTACTTTCTTGGAAATAGGCTTTTTGTTTGCGCAAAGCAACCGGATAATAAATCATTGCCGGAATTTCTTTTTCTGCCAAAAATTGTTGCAATTCATTGCGTTTTCCGTTCAGAATTCTCAAAGTATATTGGTGGAAAACATGGGTAGAATTTTTTGCACGTTTCGGTGTGATAATATTTGGGTGATTTGCAAACGCTTCATCATAAAAATCTGCTGCTTTTCTGCGAGCATCATTATAGGAATCTAAATTGGGCAATTTTTTTCGCAAAATAGCGGCTTGTACACTGTCTAATCTAGAATTTACGCCAATTTCGTCGTGGTAATAGCGTTCGTACATTCCGTGGTTTACAATTCCACGTAGTTTATGTGCCAATTCATCATCATTGGTAAAAATGCCTCCTCCATCTCCGTAACATCCCAAATTTTTAGATGGGAAAAACGAAGTGGTTCCCATAGTTCCCATAGTTCCGGATTTTTTGTGAGTACCATCAGAAAAAATAAAATCTGCGCCTATTGCTTGAGCATTGTCCTCTATTACTGTGATTTGGTGTTTTTTGGCAATTTCTAAAATTGCCTCCATATTGGCACATTGTCCGAATAAATGCACCGGAATTATCACTTTGGTTTTTGGCGTAATTGCTGCTTTTAGTTTTTCTATATTGATGGTAAATGTATCGATATCAACATCTACCAAAACTGCTTTTAATTTTAATAAATGAATAACTTCTACGGTTGCAGCAAAGGTAAAATCTGAAGTGATGACTTCGTCACCTTCTTGTAAATTTAGCGCCATCAATGCGATTTGCAAAGCATCAGTTCCATTTGCACAAGGAATTACGTGTTTTGCACCGGTGTAATCTTCTAGCTCTTTCTGAAATGCCTTCACTTCGGGTCCATTTATGAATGCGCATGAATCCATCACATTCAAAACTGCATTATCTACATCGGTTTTTATTTTGAAATATTGGGTCTGTAAATCGACCATTTGAATTTTTTTCATAAAAAAAATTTTTTCAAATTTATGAAAATTAAAAAGTCTACCGAAACAATTTTACAAAAACCATCAGAACTGTTATTAGATATTCTTAAGCATTTAATAATGAATTAATTATAAGTTAAAACGAATATTAAACTAAATTCTAAATAAAAAATCTAATTTCCTATGATCTATAAAAAATTTAGGAATGGATTAGAATAATTTCTTTAAGTTGTCATTAATTTGTATTAATTTTTGTTAATTATTTTTGTTAATATAAAATATGGCATTACATTCGCATAAGGAATTAGTAACAATTAAATTTTTACATTATGAAAACCAGAAATTTTATTACAATGCTTGTTTGCTTCTTTGTAATGGGAACCTACTCCATTTCTGCACAAGCAACGACAGAGAAAGCACCAAAAGCGAAAAGAACGTATGCTAAAAAAGACAAATCGGCTTCTAATGCAAGTTCTACCAAAGAAAAGTCTAACAACAGAGACGGTGATAAACAAAAAAAAGAGCACGAGAAAAAACCAAAAGCAGAAAAATCTGATGCTTCTTACCACCAATCATCTGTAGCAGCAGAAAAATCAAAAAGAACGTATGCTAAAAAAGAAAAAAACCATAATGATGCTTCTGAAAATGTTACAAAATCAGTAACAAAATCAGATGCTCCTAAAACTCACGCTGCAAAAAGCCAGCCTGCTCCTAAAAAACAATATGTACCAACCAGTGCAGGAACAGAAGGTAACCACAAAATTATGGTGGGACCAAGAGGTGGTAAATATTATATAAACAAAAATGGTAACAAAACTTATGTACAATAAGTTCTATTATTAACGATTTTTATTTATTTTTAAAAAAGATGTCACTTTTTGGTGGCATTTTTTTATTTTTACTAAAAATTAAACAATATGAAGAAATATTTATTCTTTTTTGTCTTTTTAATTACTTTACCAGTTGCTGCACAAACCGATCTGGTTTTTGTATATTTCAAAGATAAGCCCAATAAAGCTTTGTTCTACGCAAATCCCACCATAGAATTGAGTCAGAAATCGCTCAATAGAAGGATTGCACTAGGAATTCCGCTAAACGATCAAGATGCACCTATAGAACAATCGTATTTACAAAATATTCAGAATTTAGGATTTTCTATTACCGATTATTCTAAATGGTTAAATGGAGTTGCTGTGAAAGCAACTGCAGCGCAAATTGCACAATTAGAAACAGAATCCTATGTTGCAAGTGTCGAAAATTTTGCAAAAAATACATCAATACATAAAATTACAAAACCGAAAGCAAAATTCGAAGAATTCAACAAATCGATGCTTACTACCTACAATTACGGTTCTGGAGCAGCACAAATAGACCAAATAAATCTTAGAAATTTGCATGTTGCTGGTTACAACGGAACCGGAATTACGATTGCGGTTATAGACACTGGATTTCCGACAGTTGATGTAGGTTCTGCTTTTTCAAAAATTAGAGAGAATGGGCAAATTCTAGGCGGTTATAATTTTGTTACTAAAAACACCGATATTTATAATACCACTTTAAATGGACACGGAACTATATGTCTAGGTGCAATTGCAGGTTATATAGATGGTACTTTTGTAGGTTCTGCTCCAGAAGCAAGTTTCTACCTCTATTGTAGTGAAACTACAGCTGTAGAAATCCCAGAAGAAGAAATCTATTGGATTGAAGCAGCAGAAGAAGCCGACAGAAAAGGTGTGGATTTAATTAGTTCATCTTTAGGATATTATGTTTTTGATGAAAGTAAATACGATTATTCTTATGCAGATATGACTGGTCAAAAATCATTCATATCGAGAGGTGCCCAAATTGCCACCGAAAAAGGAATTTTTGTAACAGTTGCAATGGGAAATGAAGCACAAACAACTTGGCACTACCTGATTACACCTGCAGATAACGCAAAAGTTTTCAGTGTAGGCGCAGTTGATATCAATGGGAATTCTTCTACATTTTCTTCTTATGGCCCTA
>CALFIE010000046.1 GCA_937876095.1 uncultured Flavobacteriales bacterium
AATGAAACTAACTGAAAAACAAATTAACATTTTTACAGGAGCTGTTGAACTAATTTATGAAAATGGCTACAAGGAAACAAGTGTAAGGGATTTAGCTGCAAAGATAAATATGAATCCTGCTGCTTTGTACCTTGAATTTAAGTCAAAAGAAGAAATATTAGTATGGATCTGTGATGATATATATGATCGTTTTTCAAGAATATTAATAGAAGTGAATTCATTAGATGATACTGCAGAAAAAAAATGTTATTTACTAGTTAAGAGACATATAGAAGAAGTTCTATCTAATACTAAACAGTTTATTATTGGTTCAGATTATATGCATATTGCAGATCAGTTAACTAACAATAAATATTCTATTTTTGTTAATCAGTATGTTGAAGTAATGAAAAAAATAATTTATCAGATTATACCTAATAATCAGTTCGCTGAATATTTACATAAAGATACCAGTATTTTTGTGTTACTTTATATACTAAATCATACTCCAAAATGGGCTGTTTTAGAAAATGGAAAATATGATATTGATTGCATGACAAATCATATTTTAAGTAAATTTTTAAATGGATTGTTTTAAATGTAACCAATTATGAAGTTAACAAAAAAACAACGGCAAATTATGGAGCAAAGCATAAATCTATTTGGGGAAAAAGGCTATGCAGAAACTTCAATAAGAGATATCGCAGAATCTGTAAACATTAAAACTGCATCTTTATATGCACATATTAAAAGCAAGGAAGAAATCCTAATCTGGATTTGTGATGATTTACAATATAGATTTCAAGTTATTTTACACGATATTAATACTTCTAACGATAATAATTGTGAAAAATTCATAACTTTTGTTAGGAGACATTTAGAAGAAGTTCTAAAGAATTTAAATCAGCAAAGAGTATTTTTACACTATTGGAAAATTGCAGACAAAGAAAAAGATGGAATTTATACAAAAACTTATGATGAATATATTAGTTTTGCTGTTAGTTTAGTGAATAAAATAAAAAAAAATAATGACGACCAAAAATGTTTTCATAGTAATACAACCGCTTTGATTCTATTACAAATTCTAAATCATATTCCAAACTGGGTTAGAGATAAAAACGTTGATATCAATGTTCTTGTATCTGAAATTTTAAATAAATTTTTCAATGGTTTTGGAGAAAAAAACAATACGAAATAATTTCAATCACTCAAAATAAAAAAAAAGACTCAACCTTTGAAATTTTTTGAGAGAATCTTTTTTTTAATGAAAATTTAAAAAAATTATTTCAAATTTATTTTTTGAAATATTTGGTAATTCTCTCGCTGTCTGGTTTGGTAGAAGAAATAAAAGTATCAATCAATTCACCTTTCTCGTTAAGTAGAAATTTCTCGAAATTCCAAAGAATGGTGGTATTTTTCACTCCATTTAATTTTTTTTCGGTCAAGAATTGGTAAATTGGTGCTTTATCTGCACCTTTTACCGATACTTTTGCAGCCATCGGAAAAGTCACTCCATAATTTTTTTGGCAAAATGCACCAATTTCTTCATTGGATCCTGGTTCTTGATGTCCAAAATTATCCGCAGGAAAACCTACAATTACCAATTGGTCTTTATATTGCTCATATAATTTCTCTAAATCTGCATATTGCGGTGTAAAACCACATTTTGATGCGGTATTAACTACCAATATCTTTTTACCTTTAAAAGTAGAAAAATCAATGGTTTTACCATCTAGAGATTCCACTTTGTAATTATGAATTGATTTTGGTTTTTGTGCTTTTATTCCAAAAATTCCGAAAAGTGCCATCATAAGTAGTAGGTTTTTCATTGTAATTTTTTTTAATAATAATTATTAAATAATGGTAAATTTCTACATTTAGAATTTAAACGTATTTGCAGGAAATGCCTTGTTCAGTTCAATTTTATTGATGATCATCACATAATCGCTGTCTTTTTTGGGCGAATTAGACTCAATTCTAAAAGGCATCAATAAGTTCCCCACTCTTTTGTAATCGAAATAATTAAGCGTTTCGTCTTTCTTGATTTCTCGCAAAAGCATAGACGTTTTTATATCAAAATAGTACAAAGTTTTATTTACGTTTTTCACCAATTCTACTTTGTAGCAATAGTTCTCTCCTATTTTTTCTTTTCCAAGAAAATTAGCAACAAAACCTTTGCTTTCCCAATCTATAAAATCATTGTCAAATGCTTCTGCTTCATAATTGGCGTATTCTTGCAATTTATTGTTGGCATAATTCATAGCGTACCCTTTTTTACCATCGTAACCTTCTATCGCAGTTTCTTTATTATTAATGGTAATCAAAGTTTTGGTCAAATTTGGGCGCTGCTGAAAAATACGAATTGCATAATCATCTTTAATTCCTAGAGTAACTTTACCTTGCAATATTACAGAATTCAGCAATTTCCAGTTGGTGAGACCTCCTGATAATTCTATATTTTTATCAATAATTTCTTTGCCAGTTTGTGCTAAAATTACTTGACTGATCATTAAAATTAAAATAAATAGTGTCTTTTTCATTACCTCTTTCTTTTTTTTCAAATATATCAATTTGAAATTAGTTTGAATTCATTAATTTTTCTAAATGGAGCAAAAATCTAAAAAACATATAAAAAACTTAATTCTTATGTGCTAAAATCTGTTTTGCTTTTTCTAAATCTTCGGGAACATCTATTCCTACTCCTACAAAATCGGTTTCTACCATTTTTATTTTCATACCATTTTCTAGATATCTCAAACATTCTATTTTTTCGGCAATTTCTAGTGGTGTAATTGGCAATTTTGCAAATTTCAGTAATGCTTCTTTCCTGAAAGCATACACTCCGATATGTTTGTAAAAATTGTGTTCTACCGCAGTTTCTCTAGGAAACGGAATCACACTTCTACTGAAATACATAGCGAAATTTTGCAAATCGGTGATTACTTTTACGTGATTGGGATTTTCTATGTCTTCTTGGTTTTTCAACCTAATTTTCAGGGATGCCAATGAAATTTCTTTTTCAATATCATTGATAAAAACATCTATTAATTGCTGTAAAGGTTCTTTTTTTAAGAAAGGTTCATCACCTTGTACATTAATAACAATATCACAATCTATTTGTTCTACAGCTTCTGCAATTCTATCGCTTCCTGTTTCGTGTTCGCATGTCATTACTGCATTTCCGCCTATATTTTTAATTTCATTAAAAATAATTTCGGAATCGGTTGCTACAAAAACTTGCGAGAACAATCCCGTTTCTACCACATTTTCATAGGTGGTTGCAATCACGGTTTTTTCGCCCAAAATTTGCATCAGTTTTCCGGGAAATCTACTTGCAGCATATCTTGCAGGTATTACAGCGATAATCTTCATCGAGTTATGAGTTATGAGTTATGAGTTATGAGTTATGAGTTATGAGTTATGAATTATGAGTTTTAAGTTATGAATTACCTATTTTATTTTTTATTTCTTATTTTTTGTAGTGATGATAATGCTTCTGATTATTTTTAAAATTTCGATTGCAGGATTTTTTAAATCATTACATTGATTTTCTGATATATAATTAGTTTCTTTCAGTAATTCAATCCAATAGATCGTCTCATCACATTCCTTTTGTGCAATAGATAATTTATGAATGAAATCCATTTTACTTTGTCCATTCAAGGCTTCTCTTACATTTGCACCAATCGAAGTTCCGGAACGTAAAATTTGTTTAGATAATATATACTCTTTATTTTCAGTTGAAAAAATTTTATAAAAATTGATAATTTTTACTGCAAAATCAAAACTCTTTTTACCAATAATACTATCACTCATAATTCAAAATTCATAACTTATAACAGTTTAGAAAGTGCTGCTTCAAGTTTCGGGAACATTTTTTGTAAATCTTCTACAGAACAAGCACCAACTGATGCACGGAACCAAGGCATTTCGAGAGAATTTCCAAAGGCAGAAAATGGTACCAATGCAACACCAGCTTTTTCAATTAAATAAAAAACCAAATCGGTAGAATCTTTTAAAATTTTGCCATCTTCTGTTGTTTTGCCTATATAATCTAATTTTATGGTGAGATATAGTGCTCCCATTGGTTTTATGCTATCCACAGAAAAACCTTTGGTTTTCATTTCTTGAATTCCGGAATGTAGAATTTCTAAACTTTCTGCTAATTTACCTTTATATTGATCTACAAAATGATTTACCAATTCTACATTATCCAAATACTCTGCAACAGCTTGTTGCTCTGGTTTTGGAGCCCAAGCTCCAACATGCGTAAGTAGAGCTTTCATCCTATCAATAACTTGAGTAGGTCCAAAACTCCAACCAACTCTAACACCAGTTGCTGCAAAACTTTTAGAAGTTCCATCTATATATATGGTATAATCTTTCATTTCTGGATACAATGTAACTGGATTATAGTGTTCTGTATCTCCAAAAGTAAGCAGTGCGTATATTTGGTCATACATTAGGTAAAGTGGTTTCTCATTTGGTACTCTTCTTTTGTTTTCAGCAATTATTGCTTCACAAATTTCTGCAAGTTGATGTTTTGTAAACATGGTTCCTGTAGGATTAAGAGGCGAACATAATGAAACCAATGTTGCATTTGGTAAATGTGGAATAATGTCTTCAGCTATTGGTAAAAAATTATTTTCCGGCGAAACTTCAATTTCTATTGATTGTGCAGAAGTAAGATAAGAATAGTGATTGTTGTTCCAAGAAGGTACAGCAAAAATTACCTTATCACCTTCATCTACAATGGTTTTGTAAGTGGCGTATATCAATGGTCTAGATCCTCCTGCAATCAAAATATCTTCTGGCGTATAATCTAAATCCCAACGTATTTTCAAATCTTTTGAAACAGCTTTTCTTAAAGAAAGTAAACCATTTGCTGGTGGATAATTGGTAAGATCATTATCATATGATTTTTGTATATTTAATTTCAATTCTGTTGGAATTGGATAAATTTTAGAATCCAAATCACCAATAGTAAGATTGGCAATTTCTGCTCCCTGAGATTTCAGTTCATTTACTTGGTTTCCTATTTTAATAATTTCTGAACCAATAAGGTTTTGTGCGAGTTTTGATACCACTTTATTGAGTTATGAGTTATGAGTTATGAGTTTTTTAAACTATTTTCTGTTTTGAAGAAATCCTAATTTAAAAAAATAAATTATTAGTTATTGCTTAATTTTTTTTAAAGTTTCAAATCTTTTTTCACTTCTGTGATTTTGTTTTCTAAAAGTACTAATTTCTCTTCAAAATCTTTTTCAGAAGCGATTTTATCTTTCACCGAAACATAAAATTTTATTTTTGGTTCGGTTCCTGATGGTCGTACACAAACTTTGGTTCCGTCTTCGGTATAATAAATCAGTACGTTGGATTTCGGGATGTCATCCATCACTTTTTTCTCTTGTTTCAAAACGTATAAGCACGTTTGTTCCTGAAAATCTTTGACTTCTATAACCAAAGAACCTGCAATTTTTTGTGGCGGATTTTCTCTGAAATTTTTCATCATTTGTTGAATTTCTTCAGCACCAGTTCTGCCCTTTTTCACTACGTTTATCAATCCTTCATAGTACATCCCAACTTCTTTGTAAATATCTATAAGATATTGGTACATGGTTTTTCCGTTGGCTTTACACCAAGCTGCAATTTCACAAGCCAACAAAATACTTCCGCAAGAATCTTTGTCTCTCACAAAATCTCCGGTCATAAATCCGAAACTTTCTTCGCCACCACAAACAAATTTTTCTTTGCCTTCAAAATCGCGAATCATTTTGCCAATCCATTTGAAACCAGTAAGTCCCACTTTGCAATCTACCCCAAATTTCTCGGCAACATCAAAGAAAACATCGGAAGTTACAATGGTAGAACCTATGAATTCTTTACCCGTAATTTTCCCTAATTTTTTCCATTGATCTAGAATATAATAGGTCAAAATCGTGTTACACTGATTTCCGTTGAGCAATTGCATTTCGTTTTGCAAATTTCTCACGGCAATTCCCAATCTGTCACCATCTGGATCTGTACCAATTACGATGTCGGCATTTACAATTTTTGCCAAATCAATCGCCATTTCTAGCGCTTTTGGTTCTTCCGGATTTGGAGATTCTACGGTTGGGAAATTTCCACTCGGAATCATCTGTTCTGTTACCAAATCTATTTTTTTGAAACCAGCTTTTTTCAATGCTTTCGGAACGGTGGTATAAGTCGTTCCGTGAATGGAAGTGAACACAATATTCAGATTATCATAACCGATTTTATCTTTTTGGTACAACGAATTTTCCATACAAGCATCTATGTACACATCGTCTTGAGATTCGCCAATCCATTCGATTAAATCGTCGTTTCCGTTGAATTTAATTTCATTAAATTTGGTAGCATATACTTCATTAATGATATTTTCGTCATCTGGTGGAACTACTTGTGCTCCATCATTCCAATATACTTTGTAACCGTTGTATTCAGGTGGATTATGCGATGCTGTAAGCACAATTCCCGCATTGCAATGCTGTTCGCGAACCGTGAAAGAAAGTTCAGGAGTTGGTCTATGTTCTTTGAAAAGTAGTACCTTAATTCCGTTTGCAGTAAGTACATCTGCACAAATTTTTCCAAATTCTCGGGAATTATTTCTCACATCATACGCAATAGCAACTTTGATGTCCTGATTTGGAAATTGTTTGTGAAGATAATTTGCAAGACCTTGTGTAGCTTGTCCGAGTGTATATTTGTTGAGTCGATTGGTACCAACTCCCATAATTCCTCTCATTCCGCCAGTTCCGAATTCTAATTCCCGGTAAAAACTGTCTTCTAATTCGGGAGAATTGGTATCTATCCATTGTTGAATTGTAGCTTTGGTTTCTGCATCAAAAGTTTCTGTAAGCCAAAGTTTTGCTTTTTCGACTGTTGTCATATTTTTTTTAAGTTTGAAGATGGAAGATGGATGATGGAAGTTTAGAAAATGACTTCAAAAAAATCCATTCCAAAATTATTTAGTTATTTTATTTTTCATTAAAAATGGAAGATAATTGATACAAAAATTACTTCATTATCTCAACTTTCCGTTTTCTACAGATGATTTATCTTTTTTTACCAAATTATTAACTGGTTCTCCGTAAAATATCAGTTTAGACGTATTTTCTAACGTACCTTTCATTTCATTTCCTACATTAATCCCTGCAAAAGCATCATTTTTTTCATTAATTTCCAAATTTTCGACCTCGAAATAAGGTGCAACAATACTTGCTGAATCTGCTAATTTTAGGTTAAGATTCGCTGTTTTTCCTAAAATATTAGCATTGGTTTTTTGAGCCATTGCAATTTGTGCCGATTCTGTATTTACCGCTCCCAAAAATTTGGAATTGCCATCCAAAAATAGTGAAAATTTTGGAGATTGTACCAATCCTGAAATATTGAATTCTACTCTATTATGCAGTGTGATACTAGTTGGATCCTGATTTCCAAAAATAGTAATGGTATAAAAAGGAACTTTCTCCGCATTTCGGTTTTCTTTGATATGAAGAGTGCTATTTTCTACTTTGATATCCAAATTTTTGAAAATATTAGGATACGTTTCTACACTCACCAAATTCTGTAGTCCTTTTACAAAAAACACTTTGTAATTACCTTCTAAATCTAAATTAGTGAATTTTCCGACAGAGACATCTTTCAGTTCTATTTCACCTTTTGGTGTGATTTTGGAGCAGGAAATGAGACAGAGAAAAAAGCACAGGAAAAGGTAAATTTTACGGATGTTTTTCATAAATTTATTTTCATATTTTGTTCCTAGAATAGGTTTCTTGCAATTTTTTGAAATATTTCTAAAAATCATTATAATTAAAAATTCGTTCCTGCGAAACAATTTCAACAATTTTACTGGAAGATATTTCCACTAGGTGGAGTTGGTGGTTTTTTCAGATTATTTTCTGGTTTTTTTTCTGTATTGTTGATAGGTTTTTCTGGAACTTTCACTTCTTTTACAGAAATATTTTTGGATTTGAAATTGATGTACACCTCTTCTTTAGAAGAAAGTTCTGCAATTTTCTTGACCTGAACTTCATTAGTAAGAACAAATTCTACGAATTTGTAGATTTTCATTTCTTGTTTTGTCAGTTTCAGTTCAAATCTGTTTGAATTTCCACTGCTTTTGAATTTTAGAAAAGCCGTTTCAAAAGTCGCGTTGTTTTTCAATAAATAGATTGAAAATTTGTTGAGTTCGATACTGTCTTTATACACACCACCGTAAATAGTTTTTTGAGAATAGGCAAAAAACGAACATAAAAAAACGAGAAATATTGGTATTTTTTTCATTTCATTTTTTTAATTCTTGCAAAACAATTTTTATAATTTCAAAAAATTTGTATTTCTAAATTCGTAATTCTTAATTTAAATCACCTCTTCAACATGATAATTTTTATGACCTCTTGTTGTTCTAAGCATTAATTCCCCCAAAAATCCAGCCACAAAAAGCAAAGTTCCCATAATCATCATCGTAAGTGCGATGTAAAACCAAGGATTTTCGGCAATTAAATTACCATAAATGTGGTAATAATAAACATCTATTAGTTTAGACAAACCGAGCCAAAAAGCCGATAAAAATCCAAAAATAAACATCAAAGTTCCTACTGCTCCGAAAAAATGCATGGGTCTTCCTCCGAATTTACTGACAAACCAAAGCGTGATTAAATCTAAAAATCCGCGAATAAAACGCTCGGTTCCAAATTTTGAAGTTCCGTAAGGTCGCGCTTGATGTTGTACTGGTTTTTCGGTAATTTTTTTGAAACCTGCATTTGAAGCCAAAACTGGAATCCAACGGTGCAAATCGCCATAAACATCTATGGATTTTACCACTTGTTTTCGGTATGCTTTCAGTCCACAATTGAAGTCGTGTAACTGCACTCCCGACAAATTACGAGCTGCTGAATTGAACAATTTCGATGGTAGATTTTTGGTCACCACATTATCAAACCGTTTTTTCTTCCAACCAGAAACGAGATCGTATTTTTCATTGATGATTTTATGGTATAATTCTGGGATTTCTTCGGGAAAGTCTTGCAAATCAGCATCCATAGTAATTACAACTTCACCTTTCACTTGCTCAAAAGCGGCGTGCAACGCTTGAGATTTTCCGTAATTTCTAGAAAATTTGATTCCGTGAACATGACTGTTTTCTTTCGATAATTTTTCGATAATCTGCCAAGAAGAATCGGTGCTGCCATCATCTACAAACCAAATTTCGTAGGTGAAATGGTTTTGTGTACAAACAGAATCTATTCTTTGGTAGAGTTCGTGTAGTGATTCTTCTTCGTTCAGTAACGGGATTACTATAGATAAATTCATGTATTGCAACGTTTTTTCGTTTTTTTTGCTAAAGATTTTTTTAATTAAAAAAATCATCTAAAAGCAACAGCAAAATTACAAAATTTATTGATGTGAAGCTACTTTTTGATGTATGGAAATTAGCTATAATTGAAGAAAAAATTATTAAAATTTCCGAGAACTACTCAACTAATAAATTGGTAAAAAAATTAAGAATTTTCTGGAATTCTAGATCTAAAGAAGCTGCCAAA
>CALFIE010000047.1 GCA_937876095.1 uncultured Flavobacteriales bacterium
ATCTGAACTATAAAGCGTGCCATTTCTTTTTTCTAAAGAAAGTAGCGCTGCAAAAGAAGACCAACCATAAGCAACTCCGGTTTCTACTACATTTTTTGCTTGGGAATATTCACAAGCATAATAGATCAGTTCTAGTGCTCCTGCTCCTCCCATTTTTATGGGACAATCTTGTTCTTTTTGTTGAGCGGTTTTCAAAATTTCTGGGAATTGATCGCCAAAATGAATCATTTTCATGCCAAATAATTGGCTAATTGCATCAGATTGAGAAATCGCTTTTGCTGCAGCCCAAGTTTTGGTTTTCTCTTTTCCTCGGAAAGCACTTCCTCTTTGGAAAGTATTTTTAATGATTTTTCTTCCTAATTCTGGGTACAAATCTGGTCTTTTTAGATAACCAATAAATGTTTTGAAAACTCGCGCTATTTCGTTCACTATGTTTATATTTGACTGCAAAAATAAAGAATATTATTCATTTTCAGAATAGTTTTATCTTTGTATGTTATTTAGAAAAAATGAACCTACTTTTTGCTTTGCTTGAAAAATGGGATCGGAAGCGCAAAATTGCCCTTCTGAAAAACCATAAAAACTGTTTTCTGAAAGGAAATATCAAAATCGGATTGCAGAATCAATTTATTCTTTATCCCAATTTGAAGCGGGTTTCTATAGGCGCCGATTTCGATTGTCGAAACCAAGTGCAACTTTTGGTACAAAATGATGCAGAATTGGTGATTGAAGACCGAGTTTTTATGAATAATTTTTGCTCTGTGAATTGTTTGATGTCGATAACTATTGGCGAAAACACACTTTTTGGCGAAAATGTGAAATTGTATGATCATAATCATGCCTATCAAAAAAATCCCGATTTCAAAATTTCACATTCAGAATTTACCAAAGCGCCCATCAAAATTGGTAATAATTGTTGGTTAGGTAGCAATGTAGTGGTGCTGAAAGGTGTTACAATTGGTGATAATTGCATTATAGGAGCAGGTTGTGTGATCTACAAAGATGTTCCTGCAAATTCAACGGTTGTGAATCATCAAAATTTACAATATCAATCGCATTTATGAAATTCTCGGTTCTTATAGCGCATTACAACAATGCTTCATTTATGCAGGATTGCATAGATTCTTTGCTTGCACAAACCTATCAGAATTGGGAAGCCATCATTTTAGATGATTCATCTTTACCTGAAGAAAAAAAATTAGTTTTAGAAATGATTGATGGTGATTCTAGATTTCATTTTTTTGAAAACGAAAAAAATTCCGGAGTTGGCATTACAAAATCGAAATTAATCGAACTAGCAACAGGAGAAATTTGTGGATTTGTGGATCCAGATGATGCGATTCTTCCAACTGCTATAGAAAAATCGATGGAAATTTTCAAAATAAA
The DNA here is from genome assembly GCA_937876095.1 of uncultured Flavobacteriales bacterium. Taxonomy (GTDB): domain Bacteria; phylum Bacteroidota; class Bacteroidia; order Flavobacteriales; family Weeksellaceae; genus CALFIE01. Next base: position 1,387 of record CALFIE010000047.1, read on the forward strand.
AAAAGAGGTCGTTCTTACCTATTCTCGGTTCATGACTTGTAATGAAAATTTGGAACCAATTTCCCCTTTCAAATCCGCAATGCAAGTCCCAAATTCTGATCGATACTTTTTTAATTATCCTGTTCAGATTGCTCATTTTGTATGTTTCAGAAAATCCGTTTATGAGCAAACAGAAAAAATGAATTCTGATTTAAAAATCGCTGAAGACCAAGATTTGTACTTAAAAATTTATGAAAAAGGCAAAGTTCATTTTATAAATGAAACCAATTACCTCTACAGAAAACACGCAACTGGAATTTCACAAAACGACAACAAAAATAAATCCTACGAATTATGGGGACAAGTCATTTATGATGCAATGAAAAGAAGAGGTCTAAAAAAAATAAACGGAAAAAAAATTCCCATGGATTTTACTTCTTCAGATGAAATTTTCAAATTATTGGAATATCAAAACTCTATTTCATTCAGGATAAAAAAGAAACTCAAAACACTTCTTGGATAACATGCAGAACGACAAAAAAATAAAAGTGCTTTTCAGACATAGATCTATGGAAATGGGCGGTGTAGAAAAAGTGATGTTGAGTTTACTCCACAATTTGGATTCGGAAAAATTTGAAATGACCGTTTTACTGAATCTCAACCAAGGCGAATTGCGGGACGAAATTCCCTCTCATGTTCGGAAAGTATATCTTGTAGAAGGAAAAGAAGATTTATCGAAAATTGCAATTTTACAGAAAATTCAGTTATTAAGAAGAAGGAAAAAACTCCAAAAATTAATCGAAAATCCAAAATATATAGATGAAAATATCTTAAAAGAAAACTACGACATCGAGATTGGTATGACTTATAATGATTTTGATTCTGTCCTGAATTCCAGTAACAAAAATTCTAAAAAAATAGGATGGTTTCATTCCGAAATCAACATCCCAAAAATACAACCTTTGGTTCCTGGAATTTTAAAACAATTTCCGCAATTTCATCATATGGTATATTGTTCAGAAAAAATAAAAAATATAATGCATCAGTCACATCCTAATCTAGATTATCCATCGGAAAGTGTTATTATAAATGCAATTCCCGCTGAAGAAATTCTACTGAAATCGAAAGAAAAAATTTCGGATTTCCCTAGTAACACTCCCGTTTTTGTTTCTATTGGAAGACTACATACGCGAAAAGGATATCACAAATTGATGGACGCTCATGCAAAACTTATTTCCGAAGGACTTCAACATAGCGTTCTTATTTTGGGAGATGGAGAAGAGAAAAAACAACTTTTAGAACAGCAGAAAAAATTGGGTGTAGAAAAAACCTTCATATTTGTAGGAAACAAAATGAATCCATATCCTTATCTCGCAAAATCAGATTTTTTCATAATGCCTTCCGAATCCGAAGCATGGCCTTTAGTAATTGCAGAAGCCATGATTTCGCAAAAACCCATCATTGCTACGCAAGTTGGTGATGTACCACAAATGATTGATGACCAGAAAACAGGATACCTAATTAATTACAGTACCCAAGAAATTTACCAAGCCATGAAGTTGTTTTTAGAAGATAATTCTATTCCACAAAATTTGACAAAGAATTTGCAAGAATTGGGCAATCCTTTTCATCCAGAAAAAATATTTGGCCAAGTTGAACATTTATTAACCGAAATTGTAAAATCATGATATTTTTTTACAGAATTTTATTGAAATTCAATGACTTGTATCACGAGCTTTTGAAAAAAGCGACGATTCGAGTGGCTCAAAAAAAAGGATTGAAATTGGGCAAAAATTGGTTTATTCAAGGTGTTCCTAACTTCGGTTCAGAACCATTTCTAATAGAAATTGGAGATTATGTAACCATTGCAGAAGATGTTTCATTTATCAATCATGGCGGTGATGCAAGAGTTACAAAACGTCTAGAAAAATATAAAGATGGACGAAATTTTGGAAGAATAAAAATCGGAAATAACTCTTTTATCGGCAAAGGAACGATACTAATGCCCGGAATCTCTATCGGAGATAACTGTATTGTGGGTTCACTAAGTGTGGTTAGCTCTTCCATTCCTGACAATTCGGTATATGCAGGAACTCCCGCTAAATATATTTGCAGTATAGATGAATACGGAGATCGCCTTATGAAAAACAACACAGAATATCCTAGAAACTTAGAAATCAATCGGAAAGATTTGGAGCAGCACCTTATCAAAAACCTTCCACATATCTACAAACCAGTAAAAAAATAGATGCCCAAAAAAAAGAAAATCCTTATCCGAATTGGTTCTCTGCGTCATGGTGGTGCAGAAAAAGTATTGGTTACGTTCCTGAAAAATCTTCCCAATGATAAATATGAAATCGATTTATTACTGAATTTATATTCCGGAAAATATTTGGCCGAAGTTCCTTCTTGGATCAATGTTTTGTACCTCAACAAAGGAGAAATGATTACTACGAATCGTTTGCAAGATATTCCGCAAAAAGCATTTCGAGTGGTTTACCAAAAATTTTTGAAAAAATTCCCAAAATTCCTGTATTCCAATATTTTAAAAAATAAAAAATACGATGTAGAATTTGCAGCAATCCATGGTTTTCGAGATGAAATCTTAGATTCGCCGATAAAATCTTCAAAGAAAATCATTTGGATACATAATGATTTGCGCAAAACTCAATTCTACAATTATACCGATGAGGAAATCCGTAAATTTTTCGGGTTTGATAAAATTTTGGTCATTTCTGAACAAATTCAGAAAGATTTTGAAAATTTAGCGAAAAATGACGATGAGAAGAGCAGAATTGTAAGAATTTACAATCCTTTGGATACAGAAGAAATCCTTTCAAAGTCCGAAATACGAATTACGAATTCAGATGAAAAAACAACTGATCGTTTCGTTCCTTGTATCGACAACTCGGAACTCAGAACTCGGAATTCGGAACCGATATTTGTAAGTGTAGGAACGGTTTTTCCGCAAAAAGGTTTCGATCGATTGCTAAAAGTGCACAAAAAATTGCTAGATGAAGGATTTCTGCACTATATTTTGATAGTAGGAAATGGTTACGATTTCGAAAATGTAAAAAAATTGCGGGACGAATTAGGAGTTGCCAAAACTGCAGAAATGATTGGCTTTACAGACAATCCGTACCCTTATTTCAAAAATGCAGATTATTATATGTTGAGTTCTAGATACGAAGGTTTCCCAACTGTTTTGTTTGAAGCAATTACATTGAAAAAAAACATCATTGCAACAGATGTTTCTGGTGTGGCTGAAATGCTGGAAAACGGAAAGCTTGGTTTAATTGTAGAAAATTCTGAAGAAGGAATCTACGAAGGAATGAAAAAAGCATTGACCAATCCAGAAATTTTTGAAGAGTTTCAGAGAAATTTGACGGATTATAAGATGCCTTTCAATTTAGAAAATTCGGTAAAGAAAATTACCACTATTATAGACGATTTATAAGGCTAAAACCTTACTTTTGCACAGCAAAACGATTTCGGAGCGATTCCCGAAATCGCTTTTCTCGTTATTTTTTTTAATGATACACTTTTATTTGAAGTATAATTAAATTCAAGAAAACAAATTTGCGAATTGACGAATTAACCATTGCACAATGCTTAAAAACATTACAGACACGCTACTTCCCGAATTGTTGAAAAAAAAATTTGGCGAAGAAATTTTCAAAAATTTAGAACTTCACCGAAATATTTCGTTGAAAGGTTTTGCAGGTTCTGCTCCATCTATTTTGGTGGCAGAATTGTTCTTGACACAGAAAAAAAACATCCTTTTCATTGTAGATGATAAGGAATTGGCACATTATATCACCACCGAATTAGAAGAACTCATAGGTGAAAACAAAGTTTTCTATTTCCCAGAAACGCATTTGGAACCTTACCAAATCGAGAAAACTCAAAATGCCAACATCGTCTTGAGAACCGAAGTTCTCAATAAATTGCACACCGAAAAATTCGCAAAAATTATTGTGGCAAATTCTGGAGCGTTGTGCGAAAAAGTTTTGAAAAAAGAAGAATTTTCTGCGATTTCTCATCACATCAAAGTAGGCGATTCTTTGGATTTTGATTTTACCGAAGAATTGTTGCATCAGTTTAATTTTAATTTGTCCGATTTCGTTTCAGAACCGGGTGAATTTTCGGTAAGAGGCGGAATTGTAGATGTTTTCTCTTACGCTAACGAAAAACCGTACCGTATTACTTTTTTTGGGAATGAAATTGAGAGTATCAAAACGTTTGATATAGAAACCCAACTTTCTTTGGAAAAAGTGGAGGAGTTTCAGTTGGTCTCAAATATGAATTTCGCGGTTTCGGGAACCAAAGTTTCTCTGTTGGATTTATTGCCAAAAGAATCGATGGTCGTGACCAAAAATGCTTTTTTAATTCATAAAAAATTGATGGAATTTTACGAAAAAGCAGAAGAAAATTTTGAAAAACTCAGCAAAGAAATCAAGCACCAAAAACCAGAAGAATTGTTTGTTTCTGATGAGGTTTTTTTGAAAGATTTACAGAAATTCAAAAGCATTGATTTTACCTCACAATCATTCGAACAACTTCAAACAACTTCAAACAAAGTTGAACTAAAGCAAACAGCTCAACCTGTTTTCCATAAAAATTTTGAATTGTTAGCCGAAGATTTACATCAAAAAAAATCAGAAGGTTTCGAGACTTGGATTTCTTTCTCGGGAGAAAAACAGAAAGAGCGTTTAGAAGAAATTTTCGAAAGTATAGAGCACGACTTGCCTTTCAAATCCTTCAAATCCGAACTTCACGAAGGTTTTGTAGATCATCAACTAAAAATTTCGGTGTATACTGATCATCAAATTTTTGACCGCTACCAAAGATTTCAAGCCAAAAATTCTTTTGCAAAATCTGAACAATTGACGTTGAAAGATTTGATGTCGCTGAAAATTGGCGACTACATCACACACATCGACCACGGAATCGGGAAATTTATGGGATTGGTGAAAGTGAACAACAATGGCAAAGTTCAGGAATGTTTCAAACTGACCTACAAAAACGGCGATTTGCTCTACGTTTCCATACATTCATTAAATAAAATTTCGAAATATAACGGACCAGATGGTCGAGAAATTGTACTCTCAAAACTTGGTTCACCTGCTTGGAAATCTTTAAAACAGAAAACCAAAGCCAAGGTAAAACAAATCGCTTTCGATTTGCTGAAATTGTACGCACAACGCAAAACAGCAAAAGGTTTCCAGTTTTCGCCAGACTCTTATTTGCAAACCGAATTAGAGGCGAGTTTTGTTTATGAAGATACTCCAGATCAGGAAAAAGCGACTTTGGATGTGAAAAACGATATGGAAGATGAAGGTGTAATGGACCGATTGATTTGTGGTGACGTAGGTTTTGGGAAAACGGAAGTCGCAATTCGTGCCGCTTTCAAGGCTGCAACCGACGGAAAACAAGTGGCGATTTTGGTTCCGACTACGATTTTGGCGTTTCAACATTACAGAAGTTTCAAAGAGAGATTGAAGGATTTCCCTGTGAATATTTCTTATTTAAATAGATTTCGTTCTGCAAAACAAAAATCGGAAACGCTGAAAGGTTTAGCCGATGGAAAAATTGATATCGTCATTGGAACGCACCAATTGGTAAGTAAAGATGTGAAATTCAAAGATTTGGGTTTATTAATTATTGATGAAGAGCATAAATTTGGGGTGAATGTAAAAGATAAACTCAAAACCTTAAAAAACAATATTGATACGCTTACTTTAACGGCGACACCAATCCCAAGAACTTTGCAGTTTTCATTAATGGCGGCACGAGATTTATCTGTAATAAAAACACCACCACCAAACAGACAACCTGTGGAAACACAAACGATTGGTTTTAGCGAAGATATTATAAGAGATGCGGTTTCGTACGAAATTCAGCGGGACGGACAAGTATATTTCATTAATAATAGAATTGAAAACCTCAAAGATATTGCAGGATTAATTCAGCGTTTGGTTCCTGATGCACGTGTAATTACAGGTCACGGACAAATGGACGGTAAAGAACTGGAGCGAAATGTTTTGGATTTTATGGAAGGAAAATATGATGTTTTGGTTTCGACCACAATTGTGGAAAGTGGAGTTGATGTGCCAAATGCGAACACGATTTTTATTAATGATGCGCAAAGATTTGGAATGGCAGATTTGCACCAAATGCGCGGTAGAGTTGGGCGAAGCAATAGGAAGGCATTTTGTTATCTGATCACGCCACCTTTTGATATGATTACTTCCGATGCGCGAAAACGTTTGGAAGCTGTGGAACAATTTTCGGATTTAGGAAGTGGTTTCCAAATTGCGATGAAGGATTTGGAAATTCGTGGAGCAGGAGATTTGTTGGGCGCGGAACAAAGTGGTTTCATTAATGAAATGGGTTTTGAAACCTATCAAAAATTGATGCAAGAAGCGCTGGAAGAGATGCAAAATGAAGACGAATTTTCTGAATTATTTGAAAACGAAGAAGACCGCAAAAAACTTTTCAAATCTACCAAAGAAGTAAATATTGACACCGATTTTGAGTTGATGTTGCCCGATTCTTACGTAAATTCTATAGAAGAACGATTGTCTTTGTACCAAAAATTAGCAGAAATTCAGAATAAAACTGAACTCACGCAGTTTGAAAATGAACTTGTTGATCGATTTGGTAAATTGCCAGAAGAAGCGGTGAATTTATTAAAATCGGTAGAACTGAAATGGCTTTCTTCGGACATTGGTTTTGAAAAAATTGTGATGAAAAACGGAATTTTCTTGGGATATTTCCCAGATAATCCTCAAGATAAATTTTACCAAAGCGAAAAATTCAGAAATATTATTGCTTATTTAAGCCAAAACCCGAAAGAAGCCCAACTGAAAGAAAAACACAGCAAAGAAGGCAACCAACTGATGATGCGCAAAGAGAACGTGCAAAATGTAGATGAAATGAATGCAGTTTTGGTGAGGATTTTAGGGTAATTATTT
>CALFIE010000048.1 GCA_937876095.1 uncultured Flavobacteriales bacterium
ATTAATTAAATAGTAATAATATTTGTTAATTTTCATCAATTCATTTTTGCTGATGCATTTTTTTATGATTTTTTGATTTAAATTTATCTTTATACAAATTATCATTAAAAATAATTCAAATAAATTTCATTAATGAAAATTAGGTAAATCCAAAGATTTAAACCTCATAATTAAAGATATTATAGTTTACAATTTCCATATATAGCGAGAATAGTAAAAACGGAACTTATGACAAATACTGAAATTCTTCAATTAGCAAAAAATGCACTTGCAATAGAAATTAGCGAAATAGAAAGTCTGAAAAACCGTCTAGATGAGCAATTCCTAAAAGCACTGGAACTCATCAATTCTGCAAAAGGCAAGTTAATTGTAGTCGGAATCGGGAAATCTGCGCACATTGCCAACAAAATGGTGGCAACCTTCAATTCTACAGGTACTCCTTCGCAATTTTTGCATGCAGCAGAAGCTATTCACGGAGATTTGGGTGTAATTCAGAAGCAAGATGTGGTTTTATGCATTTCTAATTCAGGAAATTCACCAGAAATTGTTACGCTATTACCTTATTTGAAATCCTATTCTTCTTCACTAATTGGTATGACCGGAAATTTGCAAAGCAAATTGGCAGAAATTGCAGATGTGGTTCTCAATACTTCGGTTGAGAAAGAAGCCTGCCCAAACAAATTGGCTCCAACCAGTTCTACCACCGTACAAATGGCTCTTGGTGATGCTTTAGCAGTTTGTTTGATGGAGATGAATGGTTTCAAAGATACCGATTTTGCAAAATTTCATCCGGGTGGAAGTTTGGGCAAAAATCTCACTGCAAAAGTAGACCAGTTTTTATCTTCGCAAAAACCAGAAATTCCCGAAAATGCCACCATAAGAGAAGTAATTATCTCTGTAAGCGCTTCTAAACACGGTGTAACTGTAGTTACTGAAAACGAACAGATTTTGGGAATAATTACAGATGGAGATATACGCAGAATGCTGCTCAATCAAGGAGATGTTTCGGCTGTTTTGGCTCGAGATATGATGAGCAAAAATCCGAAAACCGTAGATAAAAACCTCTTGGCTAAAGAAGCGATGGCAATTCTCAAAAATTACAACATCGGACAATTGGTAGTTACAGACCACGGAAAATATTTCGGAATTATAGATATCCACCGATTGTTAGATGAAGGAATTGTTTAAAAACAAGATACAAGAAAAAAGTAAAAAGAGAAAAGTTATAGTTAAAAGTAGTTTTACATAAATGAAATTCAGAAATTTAGAAAAATAATGGCAGAAGAAAAAGAAATGTCCTTTTTAGGACACATTGGTGAATTACGTGGTCATTTGATTCGTTCCATAATCGCCATTGTAATTGGAGCCATCGTAATTGGTTTCAACATCAATTGGATTATGGACCATTTATTTTTTGGTCCTACTAGAAACGATTTTCCGACTTTTCGTGCAGTCAATCATTTTTCCAGAATGCTTCTGCACGAAGACAGCATAGAATTACCCAAAGAATTTCCGGTGCGTGTACAAAAATTGTATCAGCAGTTCAATGTAATGATGGCGGTTTCTATTTTCGGAGGAATGGTTTTGGCTTTCCCATATTTGGTTTGGGAATTGTGGCGGTTTGTATCTCCTGCTTTGCACAAAAACGAACGCAAAAATTCACTTTTCGTTATCAACGGAATTTGGATGCTTTTCATGATGGGTGTTTTGTGCGGTTACTACCTTATTTTACCATTCGCAATTAATTTCGGGGTGATTTTCAAAATTTCTGACATCATTGTTCCACTCTACGATTTGAGTGATTACACTACCCTATTTTTGCAAGTAGTTTTAGGAATGGGAGTCATCTTTTTGTTCCCAATGATTGTCTATTTCCTTACTTCTATTGGGATTTTGACACCACAATTTATGAAAACCTATCGTAGACACGCCATAGTTTTGATTATGGTAGTTGCTGCAATTATCACACCTGCAGATGTTCTGAGTATGTTGATGGCGGCATTCCCATTGCTTTTGTTGTATGAATTCAGCATCATAATGAGTGCTTATACCTTCAAAAAAATCCAGAAAAGAGAACTTGCAATCACCAAAAATTCTTAAAAAAAATGAAAAAATTATTTCTTGCATTTATACTGGTTTCAATTACCATTTCTGCGCAAAACTTCACCAAAGCAGATACTTTACGAGGTTCTGAAACCGCATTTAGAAATTTTTGGGACGTGAAAAAATATGACGTTTCTGTTACCCCAAATTTTGCAGAAAAATCCATCAAAGGAAGCAACCAAATTTCGTTGGAAATTACCAAAGATATTACCAATCCTACCTTTCAGATAGATTTGCAAACCCCAATGAAAGCAGATGCTATCTCATCAAATTTCAAAATTTCAGATCAAAAAATAGATGGTAATTTTATCTTTATCTCTACTCAACAAGATTTTAAAAAAGGAGAACAATTTTCAATTAAAATAAATTTTTCGGGCAATCCAACCATTGCCAAAAACGCACCTTGGGACGGAGGTTGGGTTTTCACCAAAGACGAAAAAGGAAATCCCTGGATTTCTGTTGCAGATGAAGGAATTGGCGCAAGTGTTTGGCTACCTTGCAAAGACAGTTGGAGTGATGAGCCTGACCAAGGAGTCATCCTAAACATCGTTACTCCCAAAGATTTGGTAGGAATAGGAAACGGAAAACTGATTTCTGAAAAAATAGAAAACGACCAAAAAATTTGGACTTGGGAAGTTAAAAATCCTATCAATGCCTACTCCATCATTCCGAGTATTGGTAAATACGTACATTTTGGAGAAATCTACGAAGGCGAAAAAGGAAAATTAAATTGTGATTATTGGGTTTTAGATTACAATGTAGAAAAAGCAAAAAAACAATTTCAGCAAGTACCACCTATGTTGAAATCCTTCGAATATTGGTTTGGACCCTATCCTTTCTATGAAGATTCTTATAAATTGGTAGAAACACCTTATTTAGGAATGGAACACCAATCCAATGTAGCCTACGGAAATCACTATCTCAATGGTTATCTTGGTCATGATATGTCAGGAACAGGAGTTGGTTTGAAATGGGACTACATCATCATTCACGAAAGTGGACACGAATGGTTTGCCAACAATATCACGGCGAAAGATGTCGCAGATATGTGGATTCACGAAGGTTTTACAGATTATTCTGAAACGCTCTATACCGAAAGTTTGCTCGACAAAAATTCTGCAAATATCTATGTGCAAGGTTTACGTAGAAATATACAAAACAATAGACCCATAATTGGGAATTATGGCGTAAACAATGAAGGAAGTGGCGATATGTACAGCAAAGGAGCCAATATGCTTCACACGATTCGACAAGTAATAAATAATGATGAAAAATTCAGACAAATTTTACGAGGAATCAATCGTGATTTCTACCACCAAACCGTGACTACTAAACAGATTGAAGATTATATTTCAAAAAAATCAGGAATTGATTTTTCATCGGTTTTCAATCAATATTTAAGAACCGTGAAAATCCCAACTCTGGAATATACACAAAACGGAAAAACACTGAAATTCCGCTATCAAAATGTGGTAGAAAACTTCAAATTACCTATTAGAATAAATGGCAACCAAACCATCAATCCGACAGAAAAATGGCAAACCATCAAGTTAAAAACTAAAAAAGAAGTGGTTTTTGATGAAAATTATTATGTGAATTATTCAGCAATAAAATCTTGATTAAATTTTTCTAAATAGTTTCTAAAATAAGGACATTCTTTGTTTTCAGGATCTCGATGCGTTAAATAATGATAAAAAATATCAATACTTTGCTTATCATTTTTAGATTTTTGAATTTCAAAAATTTTTTCAACGAGTTTTAATGATTTTTCACTACAAAATTCTGAAACTGTTGAAAGATAATCGGGATTATTATATTGATTTTCAGATAAATCAATTAAGAAAGGAATAAAATCATCATCGGGAAAATATTTAATTGCAAGGATTGATTTTTCACCAAAATTTTTAATCAAAGCAATGTCTTCTTGTTTTTTAAACTTCGCTAAAACCGGTAATAATTCTGACACACCATTTTCTTTAACCAACTTTTTTATTTGCACATAATTTCTTTGAGTAATCGGAATTTCAAACTGAATATTCTGAAGTAATTGAATATTAATAGGTTTTGAATTAAAAATATAATCTAAAAGTTTTTCTTTCAGCGCAGAGTTTTCATCAATTTTACTACTATTTTCTTTTAGTGTTAAATTTTCAAACAGTTCAGCACTTAAAAGAAATTCGCCCATTTCTTTGCCTTGCAATACTTGTTTATGAATGTCAAAAATCTTATCTTTTGAATGAATTGTTTCTTTAAATAGTTTAATCATTGTAAGCGTATCTTTTCTTTCTACAAGAATACTATTAACTAAAGATTTCGCATAATATCCGTATTCTCCTTTATAAATATCTTCTATTTCTTCTTTTTTAATATTTTTCGAAATTTCAAATCTTAATTTTTCAATCTTACTTACAAATTCATCAGCATCTTTTTCGTTAATTAATGAATATGCTGACGTTTTTTCATACAAATTATTGTATTCAAAAATAAGATTTTCAATGTTTTTTGAAACTTGAGAAAAGCAAAGAATATTTGCAAAAATTGAAAAACAGAAAACTAATTTTTTCATATAAAATAGGTAATTAAATCCCTAATTGAGGAAAGAACTTCGTAAATTAAAAACGTTTTTTATCTAAATTTCCTCGTATCTCGTCTCTCAAAACCCGAAACGCTCATCAATTTTTCAGAATAATTCTAAAAGTAGTTCCTTTCCCGACTTCGGATTCGGCAATTTTCAAATCACTGTTATGGTAATCATTTATGACACGTTTTGCCAGACTCAAACCAAGACCCCAACCTCGTTTTTTGGTAGAAAATCCGGGTTTGAACGCATTATTTATTTGGAATGCGGTCATTCCACAACCAGAATCTCTGAAATCTATGAAAATATTTTTATTTTTTTTGTACATAAAAATATCCAAATTACCTTCACCTTTCATAGCATCTACCGCATTTTTTACCAAATTTTCAATCACCCAACTCATCAGAATCCGGTTGTGAGGATAGAGCACTTCCCGATTTGGTAGGTGTAAAGCAAATAGTACTTTTCCAGAAATTCTGGTTTTCAGGTAGTTGAAATTCTGTTGCAGCGTTTCAGACAAATTCATATCATTCAGTTCGGGAACTGAGCCAATTTTAGAGAAACGTTCTGAAATGGTTTTCAGCCGATCAATATCTTTTTCAAATTCCTGTAAACCTTGAGAATCAGGATTTTCGAGGCGCAAAATTTCTAACCAACCAATCATTGAAGAAAGTGGAGTACCAATTTGGTGCGCTGTTTCTTTGGCCAAACCTGCCCAAAGAAAACCTTCATCGGTTTTTTTGATGGTTCTCATCAACCAAATCGAGAAAAAAAGATAGGCCAAAATAAACAATCCCAAAAAGTAAGGATAATATTGTAAATTATTGAGCAATTGTGAGTTATCATAAAAAACCAACTGTTTTTGTTCTTTAGAAATATTCATTTCGATCGGTTGGTAATTGCTTCCCATTTTCAAAACGAGTTCTTGAAGTTTTTGTGGATTGTTTTTAATTTCTTCGGGAATATTTCTGGTAACATCTGCACCCAATGGTTTTTTATTGGCATCGGTAATAATTACCGGAAGTTGGTCATTTTCAGTAAAAATACTCAAAAGCAATTCGTTGGTATTACCATCAATTTGCTCATTGGATTGTTGGATTTTCATAGCTTTTGTAAAAACCTGAATCCTACTGATTTCTTTGTTTCTGAGTTCTTTAATTAAAAAAACTGAATACATCACCAATAGAAAAACAATGGCAGTAAATACAAAATAGACCAGCCAAATATTGATTCTCGATAAAAAAGGGCGCAGTTTCATCTATTGAAGTGGTTTAAGAACTTGTAACAATGCATCTGAAATATTTGAGCCTTGATAATTATTAATAATAATAGAAAAAACAAAGTTTTTTCCAGATTTTGAGGTGTGAAAACCAGCAAACGATTTGGTATCTTTCATAGTGCCGCTTTTCATTTTCATACCATTTTCGTGTACAGGAAAACCATCGTAATAAGCACTGAACCATGATTGTTTTTTGGCGTACAACAACGCCTGAACTTCAGCACGAGCCGAAACGTAGTTTTGTGGCGACAAACCGCTCCCATCAGCAAAATTAATCATTGCCGAATTGATTCCTTTAGATTTCCAAAAATCTTGTAAAAAATCAACTCCTGCTTTGAAGTTGCCTTCGTTTCTTTTCTCTTTTGCAAGGGTTTTGATGAATGTTTCGCCGTACAAATTCACACTTTTCCTGAAAAACCAATACACCAATTTGTCTAAAGTTGGTGATTTGTAGTCAAAAAATGCAGTTTGTTTGTTAAAAACCGATGGTTTTTCTCCGTGGATTTTCATTTCAGACACGGTATTTATTTTCCCTGAAACGTCGATTCCTGCGTCTTTGCATTGTTGCAGAATTTCTACAGCCAGTTGCAATGGCGGATTTGGAGTTGCACCAGAAACCGTCATTGTTTTACCTGCAGGTAACATTCCATTTATCAATGCAACGTCTGAATGTGGCGCCGTGAAAATGAGACTTTGGTCAGAAATTCCGCCCGTTTTCAATTCATTTACCCAATGAACTTTTTGCAAATCGATATTAAAATTTTTGAAATCTTTACCATTAATATTGATGTCGAACTGATTTTCTCGCCAATTAACGCCCCAAACTCCGGCTCCGTAGTAATTTCCCATATCATTCCAAGGCCAACCTCCCGGAATATTTTGAAAATCAAAATAAGAATCATCTATGATGATATTTCCAGAAATTTTAGAAATTCCTTTGTTTTTGATGGCTGCAACCAGTTTTTGTAAAAAATTTTCGGGTTTATAAGCCTCAAAACGCCAAGTTCCTAAAGATGGATCACCAGTAGAATACACCACCAAATTGCCATCTAAAACACCACCAGAAATTGTTCCGGTGTAACTTGCAGAAGTAGTATATTGGTAATCCTTACCTAAAGTTTCTATTACACAAGCTGCCGTGAAAATTTTCTGTGTAGATGCAGTAGAAAGACCTTTGTTACCTTGATATTCGTACACCAAATTGCCACTTTCGTCGGCAACATATAGAGAAAGATTCGCAGAATAGGCTGCAGAAGAAGCCAACAATTTTTTGGTAGCCGCGTCTAATTTCTGTGCAACGGTTTGTGCAAAAAGTAGATTGGTAGACAATAGGATTGCTGCAAGTATCTTTTTCATTTTTTTGTTTGATTTTATTATAAATTGTTGATGGAGAATTATCAAATATCCATAACTCTTTTCAAAAATAAGGAAATAATTTTTATTAATAAAGGTTTTGCCACTTCGTGACACTAAATCTGATAAATCCAAATCTAAAATGAATTAATTTATGAAATTAAACCATTTTTTTTTTGTTCTTTTTCCTTGATGAAAAAGAACCAAAAAATCAAGACTTGGAAACTCGGCTAAAAATTAAAAATTAAT
>CALFIE010000049.1 GCA_937876095.1 uncultured Flavobacteriales bacterium
ATACAATAATCCATGTTACCGCATTAAATATTTCACTTCAAAAAAATCTGTTTTTTCTGTTTACAAATGAGTTATCATTTAAGTACCTCGGTTTAAAAGGACTCATGTTGAATATTAAAACCGATGAAGGTGAGTCTGTATCTAATTTGAAACGATTTCTCAATAAATTGATCAAAAAATCGGAATCCCTTTACTCTATCTCTTTGCACATGAATAATATGACTTGAATAATTTTTTCCTTCTGAGTTTTTTAAACTTGGATTAATTTGCGGATAAAAAATAACATTAAAACTTTCGAGATTTTGTTCATCAAGCTTATCGGAGAAATCTAAAACTTTAGAACGAATATTTGCAATATTCTCTCTTTTAGAGAGAAAATTAGGATTTGAGCTATTAGGATATAAAACCATGTAAGAATTGATTTCTCTTAAGAGAGTTTTTGGAAATTTATCTGCAATACCACTAAGGGGTACATTTGTAAAGAGAAGATGAAACATTTGATATAAGATTGAGTCAGTCAAACCTTCATTTGTCAAATATTGATTTATTTGTTCGTCAGTAGGGTTAGAATATCTAGTAAAAAATTTTTCGAGAGCTTTGCTTAAACCAAAGCAAATTCCATCTTTTATTTTATCAACAAACCATTCCTTTTCCAATTCTTTTCCTAAGCCAAACAGAGAAGCTCCATATTTTTGTTTTAAAATTTCATTACGATCAATTAATCTATGGTATGCTTCATCAACTTTATCCATATTATTTCTTAAGATTTCTTCGCCGCTTATATTAAGTTTTGTTTCGTTAAAACTCAGTAAAATATCTTGTTTTTCGATTTCATCGGCAGAATTCCATTCATCTGCAGTGAAGTTCAGTTCGTCATTTTGTACCGCATTGATATTTTCGGTTCCAAATTTTTCAAAATGATGGATTAATGAAGAAATCGGTTCTGCTTTATCGGTGGTTTTGTTGTACCAAGAATGGAACAATTCTATGAAAATCCATTGCGTCCATTTATAATATTCGGCATCAGAAGTGCGAACTTCCCTACTCCAATCGAAGGAAAAACCAATTCTACGAAGTTGTTCTTCGTAGCGTGTAATATTTTGTTCGGTAGTAATTGCAGGATGTTGCCCAGTTTGTATGGCATATTGTTCCGCAGGAAGTCCAAAACTATCATAACCAATTGGGTGCAACACATTGAAACCTTGATGTCTTTTGAACCTCGCATAAATATCCGACGCAATATAACCTAAAGGATGACCTACATGTAGTCCTGCACCAGAAGGATATGGGAACATATCCAAAACGTAGAATTTAGGTTTATCACTTTTGTTTTCGGTTTTATAGGTTTGGTTTTCTTCCCAAAATTTTTGCCACTTTTTCTCTATCGATTGATGATCGTAAAACATTCTTTAGTATTAAATTGATTTTAAAAATCACAAATTTAAGGTTAAAAAATAAAAATGAGAAGTCATTTGTAATAACTTCTCAAAATTTAACGATAAAGATTATTATTAATGCTTAACAATCAATTTTTTTGAAAATTGAATTCTATCGGTGTTCACTAAAACAAAATACAATCCATCTATTAAATTTTCGGTAGAAACATCCAATTTTGGAACATAATTATTTTGCTGTTTGGTGAGTACATTTTTACCAGATTCATCTATTATTTGCAGCGTGAGATTTTTATATTTTACTGCCGAAAAATCTAGTGTAAATTGTATTTTAGCAGGGCTTGGATAGATTTTCACATTGGATTCTGTGACCACCTCATCACTACCCAAAGCTGAACAAACAACGTCCGCTTGTTGAGCTGAAGTTACAATATTTACTTTGGTTGCAGGTGTTACAAAATCTTGAAGTTCTGTAGAAGAAATCAGTCCAGAATCGGCTCCTAACCAATCTTGCAATAAAGAGCCGAAAATTTGTCTGTAATCGTATCTTCTTTGGTTTTGATTGTAGTAGTAACTGGTACTATTTGTAAAAACAGGATGATCACCCAAAATTCCTGGTGAAACGTGTTTTCCCACAATAAAAAACGGAGCTAAATCACCATGATCTGTTCCTAAACTTCCGTTTTCTCTAACTTGTCTACCAAATTCACTGAAAGTGACTGTTAAAATTCGGTTATCTAAACCTAATAATTCGAGGTCACTTTGGAACGCGGCGATAGAATTCGAAATATCTGCTAATAAATTAGCGTGATTTCCTAAATTGGTACTACCTGACTGAATTTGATTTACGTGAGTATCAAAACCACCAATATTTACTTGGAAAATTTTAGTTTTACTTCCTCCTTTGATCATACGTGCAACTGTTTTCAGTTGTTTTCCTAAAGTAGATGTAGGATAAGTTGTTGTAGAATTATTACCCGCATTAAAGACCTGTAAAACCCTATTGTAATAAGAATCCATACTAGAAGCCACCCCAGAAATATAAGCCAATAAATCACTATATTCTGAAGGTTCTACTGCTTGTTTCAATGCACTAAACAAAGTGTTTTGAAATCCAGTCATATTGTACTCTATACTTCTTTCGGTAGCGTGCTCGTAAAAAAGACTTGGATTGAGATTACCTAATTGAATTGCCAAAGGATCGGGGTTTAGAGTGGTAGGATTTCCTGCAAGTCCAGGAAACAGCGCTGCTAAATATCTACCAAAAATACCATCTGGTAAATCCAAATTTGTGGTGCCATCTTTACCAGAAAACATCAAATTTTCTGATCTAAAATGTGAATAATTTGGATTAGGATATCCTACTCCATTCATAAGCACCAACTTACCAGAATCATAGAGTGATTTGAAACCAGACATTGCAGGATGCAATCCTACTTTTTTGGCATCGGCAACTGTATTATCTAGTGGAATATAACCTTCAGTTCCTGAATTTGCAATTTTTATATTGGGTCGCAAATTAGCATAGGTATCATATTGACTAATTGGTATTACTGTATTCAAACCATCATTTGCACCGGCAAGTCGCAAGATTACGATAGCACGATCATTTACAGAATCACAAGTCAATTGCATGTCTAGAAAATGATTCATAAATCTAGAAGGCATTCCATTTAACCAAAATGGCGCTCCAACTCCTGCTAAGGAAACTAATTTTAAAAATTCTTTTCTGTCCATAGGTTAAAAAATTTGAAATTCTGGAGATTTTATAAGTGCTTTTATCAATCGATCTAGCGGTATTTTCACGTTGGTTGAATTATTTGTATTTAGAAAATTATTCCATTCATTTGACCAATTGATAGTGCTAAGTCCACCCAGAAAAATATCTTTGAAATAAGTATATCTTGTACCAGTAGGAACTTCTATATGCAACAACGTAAAAAAGTCGCTAAGTAAGGTATCTGTATTTGCAGGATTGCTAAAATACGTGCTATTTTTAACAAAAAGTGGCATATTCAATTTATATTGAAATCCATTGTAAGTAATTCCAGTAATAAATTTATCAATAGAATTGAGGTATCTAATTCTAAGTGAGGAAGTAGTTACCCAATTTTTATCATAATTCGGACTACTAGAATATCCTGGATAACCATCTACACCTTGTGGTTTCAAAATTGGGAATCCTGTATTACTAGAATTATTAGCAACATAATTCATTAAGGAATGTATAGAAGATGCATTGGTTTCATACAACGGAAGTGATAATTGAAGTAATGAAAACATATGGAAGTACAATTCCGTGGTATTTCTAACCATCGAACCAATTATTTGATCTCCAACTACACCATCTTCTTCATCATAAAAGTGCTTACTCGTAAGTAATTCCTGCAAAACTGGCAAAATCATATAATTATTAGATTTTAGCATACTTGCAAGTGGAATTATGATACCCGTTTCTATTTCTGTAGAAATATTTCTACCAACAAAATATCTGTACATTCTTCTGCAGTATGCTTTTGCGGTTTCATCTTGATTGAAAATCATTCCAATAAAATTCTCCAATTCTGTTTGAATCGTCGTGGTTGTGGTTCCTGGTAAAATACTTTGTCCTGAAAAAGCAGCACTAAAAATTTTGGTACCTGTATCGTGATTAGTAACATTTATGATACCTTTTGGTAAATTAGTAACCGGATCTACATTCTGAAGTCTATTGTTAAGATGCAATACATTGCTATTCGTTGTGAATCCTGTAAGTACTCTAGCTGCTTGTTGTACATCTAATTCTGTATAATTGGTATAATCTCCTGTAGCTATTTGTGGTCCTTTAAGTATAGTAAATAACTCTAAAAATTCTCTAGCATAATTTTGATTGGGACTATTCTTTACATTTACGTTGTTGTTCAAATATTGCAGCATTCTTGGATCAGAGGTTACTCTAATTGCCAATTCTTTTAGACTTCCGTTCGTATGAAATCTTAATAATTCTTTGTAATCATAATTTCTATAATACACTGAATCATCATCTGTTACGAAAAGTAAATGCAAAAAAAATGCAATTTTATGCTGTGCTGTAGTGTCTTTAGCAGCATGATACATCCACCAATATAAATCATAATTCACAAAAGAATCTGTTTGCAAAGTGTCAGTAATCGTAGGATTTGCAACGGTCGGAACAATCGTCTCATTATTATTGTTCAATGGACTAGGAGGAACCGGATTTGTAAAATTAAATAATAGCGTAATCGCTTCATCTGGTGTTTTAGCGGCTAGTTCAAGAATTTTTTCTTTAGTAATATTATAAGTTGTTCTGCGCAGCAGATGATAAGCATTCGCATATCCTAAAACACTGGTTTTCTTTGTTAAACTTGCCATTTTTCCCGAATTAGATTTTTCAAAAATAAAAAAAATTAAGCAAAATTATCAAAATTTTATCAATTTTTAATCATTATTAATGAATAGACGAATATTCAAAGACCATCAAGACGAATATTTCGTATATAGTTGTGAAAACTTATATTTGCAAAAACAAATGCATGCCCGAAATTTCGATCATCACTCCTTGTTATAATTCTGCTAAATTTTTAGAAGAAACCATACAATCTGTTCTCAATCAAAATTTTACAAATTGGGAATGGATTATTACCGATGATAAATCGAGCGACAATTCTGTGGAAATCATTCAAAATGTGCAAGATTCCCGAATTATTCTGATTGAAGCCGAAAAAAACGGAGGAGCAGGACACGCAAGGAATTTATCTTTAGAAAAAGCGAAAGGAAGATTCATCACTTTTCTAGATGCTGATGATTTTTGGGAACCCAATTTTTTGGAGGAAATGCTAACTTTTATGAAGCGTGAAAACGCTGAACTTGCCTATTCCAACTATGCGAGATGCAATGAAGCTTTGCAACCACAAATTGAAGATTTCAAAGCGGATAAAGAAGTAACTTTTCATAATTTATTGAAAACGTGTAGATTGTCTTTACTTTCATCTATGTACGATTCTCAGCGTGTTGGCAAAGAATATTTCCCAGAAGGAAGCAAGCGAGAAGACCATGTAATGTGGCTGAATTTATTGAAAAAAATTCCGGTTGGGAAACCGCTCCCAAAAACAATGGCAAAATATAGGATGCATGCAACTAGTATTTCGCGCAATAAAACCAATATTATGAAAGACCAATATCTTGTTTACAAAGATTATATGGGATTTTCGCTTATAAAATCTTGGTATTACACCGCAACTTGGGCAATCAACGGATTTATGAAATATTCTAAATTTTTTAATTGATGACAAATTCAAATATTCACGTAATTTTAAAAACTTTTAATGGAAAAAAAAATCCACCTAAAATTTTTAACGTGAGAGAAAATTATTGGAAATTGATTGGTGAAAGAGGAAAAATAATTAACAATTGTGATTTTAATGACGATAGAGTTTTAGTGCTTTTTGAAAAAGATTTAGAAAACTTTGGTTTAGAAAACCACAATCCAATTAAAAACTCACTTTTTATTTTAAAAACGGATTTATTAATGATTGATTAAAATTACATTTCCACTATTTTTTCTAAAATAATCTCTGTAGAATTCGGTTGAAAAGTTACAAAATTCGCTGCATTATCACCCATTTTCTCTAACATTTCAGGATTATTTAACAAGTCAACCACAAAATTTGCGGCAGCCAATTCATCACCGAAAGATCTTCCTCCATTGTTAGCAATTAGTTCATCTGCTTCAGGATTTTTCTGGTATTTATTCCCAAAAATTACCGGAACTCCAAAAGTAGCAGCTTCTAAAATATTGTGCAAACCTTTGTCATGAAAACCACCACCAATTACCGCCATATCTGCATAACTGTAAATTTTTGAAAGCAAACCGATACAATCTATTATTAAAATGCTGGAAGTTGGAAGTTGGAAGTTGGAAGTTTGCAATTCACTATAAAGATTTGCGTTTGGAAATATTTTTTGCAAATGTTCTACTCTTTTCAAATTGTGTGGAGCGATGATGATGTTGCAATTTTCAATTTTTTCGGCTAGTATTTGTGCAATTTTTTCTTCGGATTCCCAAGAACTGCCAAAAACCACCAATTTTTTATCTGCCTTGAATTCACTGATGAATTCCACCGAATTATCCCTATTTCTAATCTGTTTTACCCGATCAAATCTCGTATCTCCAGAAACCGATCCATTGGTTAAACCCACACTTTTTGCTAAATCCAAAGAAGTTTTGGTTTGATGAAAAATCCAATCTACATTTTTTTTCAGTTGTTGCACAAACCATTTTCCGTAAAATTTGAAATAGACTTGTTTTGGATAAAACAAAGCCGAAACTACAAAAATTTTGGAGTCATTTTTCTTCAATTCATCTAAAAGATGGTACCAAAAATCGTATTTTACAGTGAAGAAAATGTCAGTTTTGAATTTGGAAACAAACTCTTTTATCGTAGATTTTTTATCAAATGGCAAATAACAAACCACCTCTGCAATCGTCTGTTTTTTTACTACATTTTCGTAACCTGAAGGTGAAAAAAACGTGACCAAAATTTTATGAGTGGGGAATTTTTCTTTCAGTTTTTCTAAAACGGGCAAACCTTGCTCATACTCTCCCAAACTTGCTGAGTGCATCCAAATTACCTTATCTTCTTTAGAAATTTCAGATTGTACGATTTCCAAAGATTGTTTTCTGCCTTGCAAACCGCGTTTTATTTTATCATTAAACAAAGACAAAATCTTGAAAGCCAATTCGAGTAAGAAAACAGATATGTTGTAGAGGAATTTCAATTTGAGAATTTGAGAATTTGAGAATTTGGTATTGATTAATTTGAGAATTTTTTCAACATTTTAAGTTTTGGCTAAAGCCGAATTAATTTATATTTTTTGAAAACGGACTAAAGTCCGTACCTATTTATAAACTTGTAACCCGAATCTCGAAACCTGTATCAAATCACCTTTTTCACAAACCTCAATTTGTGGGTGTGTTTTTTGGTTTCGGAGTTGTAAATTCCCGATGAATCCAGAGAATCTATGCGAACTTTTCCGTTTGCGTGAATCACTTCATAATTATTGAGCATCATTCCGACGTGCGAAATATTTCCCGTTTCATCCTCGAAAAAAGCCAAATCTCCGGCTTCACTTTCGCCCAAAAAATCGAGAACTTCACCAATTTCGGCTTGTTTTTCGGGTGTTCTTGGTAACAAAATTCCGTGAACTTTGTAGAGCAATTGCACAAAACCTGCGGAATCTACCCCAAAAAAACTTCTACCTCCCCACAAAAACGGAACGTTAAGGAAATTTTTGGCGGTTTCGGAAATACTTTCGCGGATATTTTCTTTATTAATAAAATTTTCAACTAGGAAATCAACTTCAGAACCTATAGAAAGTAATGATTTTCCTTCAGGTAAATCATAGACACCAAAAGTTTGAGTTACCAAATTTTTAGAAATTTCGGGATTTTGTTTTTTCAAAATAGATGAATTTATCCAACCTTCGGAACCATCAAAATCCATTTTTATTTTACTAAAATTATCTTCAGATTCTAAAATTTCGCAGGTTTCTCCGTATAAAAGTTGAGAAATCATCTCTGATTTTTCAGAATTTTCGGCTCTCAAAGGTGAAACCAGAATGCTACAATAGTATTTTTCCATAGTTTTTCTCTCGCTGATTTGGCTGATTTAGCAGATTTCAATCTTCAAATTTATTTACAACTCTTTTTATTGAATCTAAAATTTTATCGGTGTTGAAATTAACTAAAATTCCTAATTTTTTATTAGATAATTTTAAATAAGTCGACAATTGTTTAAAATGAACATCTTCTAAATTTTTAACCGATTTTAATTCAACAATCACAGCGTCTTCAACCAAAATATCAATTCTGAAATTGCAATCAAAAACAATTTCATTATAAATTACAGGTAATAGTACTTCTGATTTTACTTCTAAACCTAAATCTTGAAGTTCATAAATTAGTACTTTTTGATAAACAGACTCTAACAAACCTGGACCTAAACCATTATAAACATTGAAAATTGCTTTTCTAATGAGGTAAGAAATTTCATTTTCTGTCATATTTTTTAAATTTTTAGTGGTCATTTTGATATAGCAAATTTAAAGTTAATTTAAAAAAATCAGCCAAATCTGCTCAATCTGCGAGAAATTAAATTCTACGAATCAAATGAATTCCATCTCGCAAAGGTAAAATTACATTTTCAAAATCCGCATCTTCGGTTACTAATTTATTTACCAATTTTATTTGTTCGGTTTGTTTGTTGCCATTTTCTTCGAGAACTTTACCGTACCATAAAACATTGTCGATTAATAAGATACTACCAGATTTCATTCTTGGTTTTACCAATTTCAGGTATTCTACATAATTTTCTTTATCGGCGTCTATAAATATGAAGTCAAAAAAATCATTTGTATTTTTCAAAAAATCGATGGCGTTTTCTAGTCGAAATTCTATTTGATTTCTAAACTCGCTTTCATCAAAATATTTTTTGGGTAAATAAGACAAATCTTCATTAATGTCTAAAGTGATTAATTTACCATCTTTTCGCAAACCTTCTGCTAAACAAAGCGCAGCATAACCTGTAAAAGTTCCAATTTCTAGGATGTTTTTAGGGTTCAGCATTTTAGAAATCAACGCCAAAAACCGACCTTGATAAACTCCTGAAATCATATGTGGTTGTGTGGTTTTCAGAAAAGTTTCTCGCCGCAATTTTCTCAAAATTTCGGGTTCGTTGGAAGTGTTATTTTCCAAATATTTGTCCATTTCAGGATGTATTTCTTCTGAATAACTCATCGTTTTAATAGAAAAAAGGTTGAGATTGAGGTTTAGCTAATAAAGTTGGTTTTACAAATTTAAAGAAAATAAAATTCCCACAAATTTTACCAATCAACAGAAAAAATTCTGTGAAAATTGGCAAAATCTGTGGGAAAATAATGTAATTAATTTACTTAATTTTTCACAGGAGCTACATCCATCAGTTTCATAAACTCATCTAATTTTGGCATGATGATGATTTCGGTTCTTCGGTTTTCTGCTCTTCCAGAAACACTCATATTAGTGGTTTTTGGGTTGTATTCTCCTCTTCCTCCTGCAGTAATTCTTGCAGGATCTACAGAAAATTGTGTCTGCAAAATTTTTGCAACAGCAGTTCCACGTAGTGCTGAAAGATCCCAATTGTCTTTTGGCAAACTACTAGAATTCAATGCAATATTATCGGTATTTCCTTCGATTAAAACAGAATATTTATCATAATCATTTATTACTTTAGCAACTTTTCCTAAGACTTCTTGTGCAGCAGGAAGTACGTTGTAATCTCCAGATTTATAGAGCATTTTATCTGATAATGAAATCATTACAACACCTTTCAACACCTTCACATCAACATCTGCGTCTGAAACATTGTCTAGAGAACGTTTCAATTTATTAGAAAGTGCCATATTTAGACTATCATTTTTAGAATTGGTAGATATCAATCGTTTGATGTAGGAATTAGATGCATTGATTTCGCCAATCAATTTATCAATATTTGCAGAACCTTTTCCTGTATTCGACAAACAAGCATCTAGTGAAGATTTCAAAGCTGAATTTTGATCTTTCAGTAGATTATTTTCGCTGGTCAAACCAGAATTTGCAGATTTAAGATCCTGAATTTCACGCTGTCTTTCTGCAATATTCTCTATACATTGTTTGTAATTCAGATTGAGCGCATCGTATTGTTTCTTAGAAACACAAGATGTCAAAGAAATTGCCATCACAAGAACTGTGAGGATTTTAATAATTTTCATAAAAGAATTTTATTGGTTAATATTTTCAAAATTACAAAAAGGTTTCCTGAATAACAATTATCTTTGTCTGAAATTTAAAATTTTTGCTTAATATTCACACTTTTAAAGAAAATTTAAGTCTTTTGACAACCAATTTCCTTAAGAAAAATTATCTTTTGGCAGTAAGTGGTGGTGTAGATTCTATGGTTTTGGCTTTGCTGTTTAAAATGAGTGATTTGAAATTTGAAATTGCGCATATTAATTATAAACTTCGGGGCGAAGATTCAGATTTAGACCAAAAAGTAGTGCAAGATTTTTGCAAAAAATTCGACATCAAACTGCATCTCTACGAAGTTTCTGGCAAAGACCAAAAACCACAAAATTCAATCCAAATTTGGGCAAGAAATCTGCGGTACGATTTTTTTAGAAAAATTTTGATTGATGAAAATCTGGATTATATTGTAACTGCTCATCATTTGAACGATGAGTTAGAAACTTTCTTCATCAATCTTTCGCGAGGTAGCGGAATTAAAGGTTTAAGCGGAATTCCTGCCAACGAAAACCAAATTTTACGACCATTGCTCAACTTTACTAAAGAGGAATTATATGATTTTGCCGCACAAAACAACATTGATTTCAGAGAAGATAAAAGCAATGAAAAAGATGATTATTTGCGAAACAAAATCCGGAATCAACTCACCCCAAAAATTTTAGAAATTTTCCCTAATTTTTTAGAACAATTTAATGAAAGTTTGGCTCATCTCTCATCTGTTAATCAGTTTTATCAGGAGGAAATTGAACGAAGTTTTCAGGAAGTTTTCATCAGTGGAAACGACGATGAATTTATCATCAATAAAGAGAAACTTTTAGTTAAAAATAAAATTTTGGTAGTAGAAATCATCAGAAAATTAGGATTTACAGGAATTGAAATCGAAAAAATTATCTCTGCAAAAAACGGAAAATTTTTCAGAAGTAGTACATACGAAATTTCGATTAAAAAGAAAGAAATTATTTGTTACAAGAAATAAAAATCGTTAATAATGCGTTCAATAGCTTAAATGTTTAATCAACATTTTTTTTACTTTTTATAAATTTGCTCCATTAAATTAATAATCAAAAAACATGAAAAAGTTCTTTTTCTTACTCGCTATATTTCTCTTGTCTTTCATTAATGCACAAATCAAAGATCCGGTTCATTTGAAATACGATGTTCAGAAAACCGGCGAAAATGAGTACGAAGCTGTAATTTCGGCAACACTCGACAAAAATTGGCACATTTATTCCAAAGATTTGCCAGCAGATTCGGGAATTCCGACCGAAGTGAAAGTGAGTTCCAAAGAAGGCATCGATTTAATCGGGAAATTGACGGAAGTTGGCAAAAAACACGACGAATTTTCTGAAGCTTTTGGTGCACAAATAGTTTATTATTCAGACAAAGTACTTTTTAAGCAAAAATTTAAACTTAAAAATCCTGAAAAACCAACAACCGTAACTGCAGAAATCACGTACCAAACTTGTGATGACCGAGTTTGTTTGGCTCCAAAAACCTTGGAATTTGAGCAAAATATTAGTGGTTCTACTATCACAAAAACCGAAGAGAAACCTGCAGAATTGGTAAAAGTTACTACAAAATCGGCAGTTACTGCAATTCCTGAAACTTCTGAAACCAATGCAAACACTTCAAAAACAGAAGATAAAGGTTTGAAAATTGCAAGTATTGATGTTGAAAATCCTTTATCTGATTGTATAAAGAAAGAAAAAAAAGGAGATAATTATTGGTTATATTTATTTCTTGGTTTTTTAAGCGGCTTAACTGCTCTATTAACACCTTGTGTTTATCCTATGATTCCACTTACAGTTTCTTTTTTTATTAAAGGAAATAAATCAAAAGCAAAAGGCATAAAAGATGCTTTAACCTATGCCTTTTTTATTTTTGTGATTTTTACAAGTTTAAGTATTCCTTTTCATATAATAGATGGAATTTCAGGAAATATTCTTAATGAAATTTCAACAAATATTTGGTTAAATTTATTTTTCTTTTCAATTTTCTTAATATTTGCTTTTAGTTTTTTTGGATATTTTGAAATTACGCTTCCAAGTTGGATTATGAATAAATCATCAAAAGCAGAAGAAGCAGGAGGAATGATTGGCATTTTCTTTATGGCTCTAACTCTTGTTTTGGTTTCTTTTTCTTGTACTGGTCCAATTTTAGGAGGATTTCTTGGTAGTTTATTAAGTTCTGCAAATAACATAGCAATGTTATTTACATTTGCACTTGCAGGTTTTGGATTAAGTTGGGGCATTGTTTTTGGTCTATTTGCATTATTTCCTCAAGTTTTGCAAAGTTTACCAAAATCTGGAGGTTGGATGAACACTGTGAAAGTAGTTCTTGGTTTTATAGAAATTGGTTTGGCTCTCAAATTTTTGTCGAAAGCAGATTTGGTTTCCAAAACTTTTTTACTCAAAAGAGAACTGTTTATTGTACTTTGGATCATCATTACCATTGCTTTGGTATTGTATTTATTCGGAAAAATCAGGTTTCCACACGATGACAAAAACGCCAAAATTTCCACTACTCGTAAAATAATTGGTGTACTCGGAATTGGATTTGTTGTTTATTTAATACAAGGTTTAATCCCATCTGAAAGACCAAAATTACAAGCACTTTCTGGGATTTTACCACCAATAAATGTGAGTTATTTTCATGATGAAAAAGACGGCATTTTAGGAATGCATCCTGAACACGACTATTTCAAAGCGATAGAACTCGCTAAAAAAGAAAACAAACCTATTCTACTGGATTTCACAGGTTATGGTTGCGAAAATTGCAGAAAAATGGAAGAATATGTATGGAGCGAACCCGATATTTTGCCAACGCTACAAAATGAAGTCGTACTTGCATCGCTCTATGTAGATGACAAAGAAGAACTCCCTGAATCTGAACAAGTTTCGGTAGATTTAGGAAACGGACAAAAAAGAAAAATAAAAACCATAGGTGATAAATGGAGTCTTTTTCAGCAGGTGAATTTTAATAATAATTCGCAGCCGCATTATGTTTTGATAACTCCAGAAGGAAAAGTCATCAACACGCCTGTTTCTGGTTATATGCCGAAAGAAGATTTCAAAAAATTCCTGGACTGCGGAATTGATTTCTATAAAAAACAGAAGTAAAAAATTCCTCCGTCATTGCGAGCGAAGCGAAGCAATCTATTAGTTGTACAAAATACGAAGCGAAAATTAATTTTTTCGCTTTTTTATTTTTCAATAATTAAAAAAAACTGAATTTATAATGAAAATTAAATTTTGGTATAAAATTTGTATTCTATTCTGTACTTTTTTGGTGAATTCTCATCAATTATCAATTTTTGTTTAATTTCTAAAAATCATCATTATGGCCGAAATGAACACCCCCGAAAAACAAACCGGAAAAAAGATACGTCACACCAAACTCATTCGTGTAGATATGACACCAATGGTAGATTTGGGATTTCTATTGATTACTTTTTTTATGTTTACCACCAATTTTACCAAACCTAATGTAATGGATTTTGCTTTACCCGAAATTCCAGCCGAAAATCCTAATAAAATTGATACCAAAAATTCCATCACCTTCATCATTGGGAAAAACGACCGTGTTTTCTATTACCAAGAAGAACTGAAAAACCTGAACAAAAATTCTCTGAAAGAAGTATCTTTCAGTAATTCTGGGATTGAATCTGCGATTGAAACCGCCAGAAAAAACGCACCAAAACCAGATATTTTCACGGTAATCATAAAACCAACTGATGATGCTAATTACAAAAATTTTGTAGATATGTTAGATGAAATGAGCATCACCAACTCCGACAAATACGGACTTTCTACACTGAAAGACGCCGAGAAAAAAGTCTACGAAGAAAAAATCAACTAGTTTTCTTCTTTATGAAAATTATAAAAACGCTTCCAAACAAAAATTCTGGAAGCGTTTTTATATTAGCGTTTTAGCTAAAAACGCTTTAAAAATTTGTCAAAAAAAAACTATTTTACCAATTCGGCACTGATAGTTTCGGTATTAATTCCGTTGGTAACATTGGTAATTCCAGCATTTTCCAAAGTTGTTTTTGCGATTCCAGCTCTATGTCCGCTTCTGCAAAATACAATTATTGATTTTTTACCTTTGAATTCATTTACACGTTTTTCCACTTCATCTACAGGAATATTTACCGCACCTTTTACACTACCCGTTGCAAATTCTTCAGGAGAACGCACATCTACCAAAAAAGCCCCTTTTGTAATTTGATCTTTTACACTTACTTCTTTGGTTGCAACTGCAGAACTTGGAGTTGCAGTTTTGGGCGAATTACACTGAATATTTAGAAACAAAAATCCCAAGACAGCGATTACAGATATTTTCATATATTGCATTTATAAATTGTTGAGTGTTGCAAAACTAACCTATTACCAATTCAGAATAGGTGATGTAAGTTACAAAAACTTTTTTTAGTAATGTTTATTTTCGCAACTTCAATCCAAAAATCGTCGTAAAAATTTATGCAAACCGCCATAAATCCTAAAAAAATATTATTTTTTGCACTTGCTTTCGTTTCATTCTTCCCAATGATTTCTCCGCCTGTTGCATTGTTTTTAGGAATTATGTATGTGAATATTTTCGGAATGCCTATCAAAGGAACTGCAGAAGTCACCAAAAAATTATTGCAATATTCTATCATTGGACTCGGTTTTGGGATTAATTTGAAGTTGGCAAAAGAAGCAGGAAGTCAAGGATTTTTATTTTCGGTTACATCCATTATTTTGGTGCTGATTTTGGGTACACTTTTAGGCAAATTACTCAGAGTCGACCGAATTATCACCCAACTTATTTCCGTAGGAACCGCGATTTGTGGAGGCAGTGCAATTGCAGCAATTTCACCCATTGTAAAAGCCAATAATCATCAGAATTCTGTTGCTTTAGGAATTGTTTTTGTTTTAAATACAGTTGCTTTGTTTATTTTCCCTGAAATTGGGCATTATTTTCAACTTTCTGATCAACAATTTGGGATTTGGGCAGCCATTGCTATTCACGACACCAGTTCTGTAGTTGGTGCAGCAAGCAAATACAGTGACCACGCTTTGCAAATTGCAACTACCGTGAAATTGGTTCGTGCTTTGTGGATTATTCCGATTGCTGTGGTGTTTTCCATTTTCACCAAAACAGAGGGTAAAATAAAAATCCCCTATTTCATTGGCGGATTTGTGGTTGCCATTTTACTCAATTCGTACCTCCCGTTTTTACAACCAATTTCCCCGAAAATCTCCGAAATATCAAAAGATTTACTGAAAGTCGCCTTGTTTTTCATCGGGACTGGTTTATCTTTCAAAATTCTCAAAAATATTGGTCTGAAACCTCTTATTTTAGGTATTTTACTTTGGTTTATTATTTCTGTTACTTCGCTTTTTGCGGTGATAGAATTGGTGAAATAATTTTTTGTTGGGGCGCCAATTTCCTCGTTCCGCTCCCACTTTTTTACTTCACTGCATTTCGCAAAAAGAGTTCCGCTCAACTCGGGGCGCGATTGTTACCAAATCAGAACATTTCACGATAGTTAGAACTTGTACGTTTTAAAATTTTCCAAAATTTCTCAAAAATTTTGAAATTACACTTTCATAAAGCCAAAAGTTGTACTTTTGATTTACCAAAAAACCATTACTCCAAAACTAAACAAAACACGATGCTTCATTACGAAATTTCAGGACACGGAACAGAAAATCTGGTGCTTTTGCACGGTTTTATGGAGAATCTTACGATTTGGGAAGATTTGCAAACACGACTTTCAGATAAATTCACCCTCATCAAAATAGATTTACCAGGACACGGCGAAAACAAAAATTACCAAGATGTGCAGACTCCCGATTTTATGGCAGAAAAAGTAAAAGAAGTGGTAGATTTTCTACGACATTCAAACATTCATTTGCTTGGTCATTCTTTGGGAGGTTATGTTTCGCTTGCTTTTGCGGAGAAATTTCCTGAAAAATTGAAAACATTGACCCTGTTTTTCTCGACTACTTTAGCAGATACCGATGAGAAAAAGGAAATCCGACGAAGAAGCATCAAAATAATTGATGAAAATTTTGAAACCTTCGTAAATCTAAGTATTCCGAATTTGTTTAATGAAAACGAAATCGATGTTTTGGAAAATAAAATAAATTTGGCAAAAAAAATTGCACTTTCCACCAATATTGATGGTGTGAAATCGGCTCAACTTGGGATGATTGAACGACCAAACCGAACTACAGTTTTAGAAAATTTTGCAGGAAAAATTCTTATTATTTCCGGAAATCACGACAATGCTGTAAACACCGAAAATTTACTAAAGGTAATTCCTAACCAAACCAACATCAAAACTTATGTTTTGGATTGTGGACATTGCGGACATTGGGAAAAACCAACGATTTGCGCAGAAATCATCAATACGGAATTGTTGTGAATTTCTGATTCGACTTTTTGAAAAGTGTAATGTATTTGTTTCCTATAGATTTTTATATGTGCTTTTTTTACTACAAAGAACACAAGGTTTTGCACAAAGTTCACTACTATTTCTGTGAAAATTTGTGGGGAATTTTTAAAAATCCTCTGCTTCAATTTTTTCTTTGAAATCTTCGATGGTATCTTCGATGGTTTTGTAGTATTTTCCACCTGCTGCATTGATGTGACCACCTCCGTTGAAATATTTTCTAGAAAATTGATTGACATCTACATCTTGTTTGCTTCGGAAGGAAATTTTAATAAAATCTTCGTATAAATCTTCCATAAAAAACGCGGAAACCTGTGTTCCTGCAATGCTTAAACCGTAATTTACAAAACCTTCTGTATCACCTTTTTCGAAACCATATTCTTTCAATTCATCACGTTTTAGCCAAAGTATAGATGCTTTTCCGTCTTTCACAACCTCAATTCTACCTAAAACCAACGCCAATAATTTGAGTCGAGAAATGGTATTGGTATCCCAAGTTAATGACGAAATTTTTGCAGGATCAGCTCCTTTCTCAATGAGATTAGCAACAATTCTGTGTGTATCTGCACTCGTAGAACGAAAACGGAAACCACCTGTATCAGTCATAATTCCGGTATAGAGACATTCTGCGATATCTTGATTTACCGAATCTTCCGATTTTAGTGCTTCAATAAAATGATACACCATTTGACAAGTTGCAGGAACGGTAACATCCGAATACACAAAATCAAAATCATCAGGTTGTTGATGGTGGTCTATCAGAATTTTTTTTGCCCAAGATTTGGTGAGCCAATCTCCTAACAAACCGATTCTAGAAGCAGAATTGAAGTCTAAACAAAAAATTACATCGGCTTTGTAAATGGTTTCTCCCGCCAATTTCCGTTTGTAATCTGCGATGACAACTTTTTTTGCTTCGGGCATCCATTTTAAAAATTTCGGGAAATCGTTGGGAACTAAAATAGTGGATTCTACACCCAAAGTTTTCAGAAAATGCATCAAACCAAGACTGCTACCAATTGCATCACCATCTGGATTGTAATGCGTGATTATTACGATGTTTTTTTCGGGGGTCAGTAAATTTTTGATTTGTGATAACTCTTGTGTACTGAACATTTTCTGGATCGTTTTTTTTGTGAATTGCAAAGGTAGTTTTTAGAATTTAATTTTGGGGAAATTGTGGATAATTGAACAGAGGAATTATAAAGATTTTTGATTTAATAAATTTGTTCGTTCTTTTGCCTTGATGCAAAAGAGCCAAAAATTACCTTATCTATTTTTTATATTTTTAAAGGAATCGGCGAATGTTATTTCAAGACTGGAAACTCGGCTAAAAATTAATATTTAATCCTAAGATTTCCAAAACTCTCTCGATTTCACTTTGACTTCTTCGGTTCAACTAAATTGCGAGCTCAAACAGTGGAAATTTATTAACGGATTAAATCTTAATTTTCTTAACGCCTCCGTTTCCTAGGTATTTCTATGAGGAAATCATTGAAAAACTAAAATTTTGAAAAAAAAATAAACTTTCTCTATGCTCGCGTGAGCGATGGTAGCGAAAAGCCCGCAGTTGCGCAGAAATTACTGCTGTACGAGGACTTGTAGCGAACGTAGCGACCCACGAATTGCGATTTTTGCAGGGATTTGCTTGTGGGAAAGCGCAATTTGTGGGACACGCCAAAATTCTAAAAAAATATTTTAATTTTCTGGATAATATTTGCAGAAAATAAAAATTTAGTTATCTTTGCAGTCTTAAAAATAGTACATAGTTTACACTAAAAGATATAGCAATGAGCAAGAGAACTTTTCAACCATCAGAAAGAAAGAGAAGAAACAAACACGGTTTCCGTGAAAGAATGAGCACTCCAAACGGAAGAAGAGTTTTGGCGGCTAGAAGAGCAAAAGGCAGAAAGAGTTTAACTGTAAGTGCATCTCGCGCTAAGAGATAATTTCTGATTATCATAAACAGACTATGCTTGAAAAAGAAATTTTTCAGGCATTTTTTGTTGTTAAAATATGCTAAATTTTAGATACTGAAAAAAGTTTTCGTTAATTTTGAAAATTATTATAGATTTCAAAAAAATAAAATGCCACATACTCACGAAACTGGTGATAGCATCATCACCTTAAGCAACGCAAAAATTGTTCAGAAAAATTTCACAGTGCTCAACAACGTTGACCTAAATATAAAAAAAGGGAGATTTTGTTATCTGATCGGGAAAACTGGTTCGGGAAAGAGTTCTCTACTGAAAGTTCTCTACGGACACCTCCCTCTGAAAGAAGGACAAGGCAGAGTTGCTGGTTTTGAACTCGAGAAACTAAAAACTTCTGACGTCCCAAATCTCCGAAGAAAATTGGGAATTGTTTTCCAAGATTTTCAACTATTGAGTGATAGAACGGTAGAAAAAAATCTAAAATTTGTGTTAGAAGCAACAGGCTGGAAAGATGATAAAAAGATAGATGATCGTATAAATGAAGTGTTGAGTAGCGTAGGTATGAAAACCAAAAAACATAAAATGCCACACGAACTTTCGGGAGGCGAACAACAGCGGATTGCAATTGCAAGAGCGCTGCTAAACCATCCAGAACTTATATTAGCAGATGAGCCAACTGGTAATCTGGATCCTGAAACTTCTAACGAAATTATGACTTTGCTGAAACAGGTTGCGATAGAAAACCACGCAGCTGTTGTAATGGCAACTCACGATTATCATATGATTCAGAATTTCCCAGGTGAAGCAATCCGTTGCGAAGATGGTAAAGTTTCGGTATTAGATACCGCAGAATTGTTTGAGTAATTAAACAAAAAAATCATTTCTTAGAAAACAGGTGAAAATCTTTAGTCACCTCTAAATATTGGTCCGAGTATATTCTCGGACTTTTTTCTATAGTGAAATCTACTTCTATTAATAATTTAGAGATAGGGGAAAATTCTAGTATATTTCTTTTCAGAATGCCGCCTTCAATACCAAAAATATTGATTTTTTTATTAAAAAATAAATCGTTTTCAGCGGCAAGTTCTATAAAATTGGTCGAAAATTCAGATGGAATAATCACAGACAAAATGCCTTCTTCTTTCAAATGAATTTTTGCATTCCGAAGCAATTGCCCAAAATTAAGCGACACTTGTTGACGTGCTTGAACATTTTTTTCTGAGGAATTCTCCTTAAAAAAAGGCGGATTACAGACCAACAAATCAAAATTAGCGGAACTTTCAAAATTATTGAAATCTGCCAATTGGACTTGTAAACGATGGGCAAAAACAGCATTTCTACAATTTTGCTGCGCCAATTTCACGGCGTTTGCATCAATATCAATTGCAACTACGTTTGCATCTTGATTTCGTTGTGCTAACATGAGAGCAATAAGTCCAGTTCCGGTGCCAATTTCTAAAATTTGGTTGCGGTTTTCTACACTACAAAGTGCACCCAATAAAACACCATCTGTACCAACTCGAAAAACGTCTGCAGATTGCAAAATCTGAAATTGTTGAAACTGGAATGATTGCATTTTTTGGATGAATTTACAACTTATGACTCAAAAATTAAAAAATTAGTGATTTGAAAAACTCTACAAATTAGTGATTTGAAAAACTCTACAAATTAGTCGGAAGTGTAATGGTGAATTTGGTGCCTTTTCCGAGGGTAGATTTCACCGAAATTCCGCCTTGGTAATCTTCAATCATTTTTCTGACCATTGTAAGACCAAGTCCCATTCCAGAATTTTTGGAAGTGAAATTAGGTTCAAAAATTTTCTCTAATTTATCTGGTGAAATTCCGGTTCCATTGTCTTCTACTACGATGGTTACACGTTTTTGTGTTTGCTCTACATCTACATTGATGATGGAGTCTCGCTCTTCAGACTTGGCTTGTTGTGCATTGGTCACCAAATTGGTAATGATTCTCGACAAATAAATCCGGTCGATATTCATCATAATATCAGTTTTACTGAAATGTGAAAAAATAGTATTATCATTGAAAACACCTAAAATATTTTTGATTTCGTGGTTGAGATTGATGGTTTCATTGTTTTTCTCAGGAAGTTTCGCAAATTGGGAAAAAGCCGATGCAACGGTTGCAATTAGATCTATGTAATCCACCATAGATTCACTCATTTGTTTCACTTTTTGGTCTACTTTTGGATCATTAGCATCAAATTTTCTTTCAAAATCCTGAATGGTGAGTTTCATAGGAGTGAGTGGATTTTTCACTTCGTGAGCAACTTGTTTTGCCATTTCTCGCCATGCTTCTTCTTTTTCTTTGAAAGTGAGTCGTTCTTTCTGATCTTGAATTTTTAAAATCATCTTGTTGTAGGCGTTTACAAGCGCATTCAACTCATCATTTTGATAATATTTTATAGGGCGAAATTCTTTTTCGAAAAGGGTAATTCTCGTAATTTTTTCAGAAAATTTGGTAATTGCATTCGTCAAATTATTAGAAATAATCCAACTGAGCCAAATTCCAAAAAGAATGATGAAAAAATTGGCAATTGCAATGTATTTCAAATAATTGCTAAAAACACCTAGATAACCAGAATCATTGTGATAGTATTGGAAATAGACAATCGCAATTGGATCTAATGTATTATTTTTAAGAATAAAATAAGAGGAAGTTACGATTCCTCCAACTTTTTTGTCATAAGATAGAACATCGTACCTACTTTCATTTTGCTTAATATGAGGAAGGATTTCTTTCGGAATTTTTTTATCAGAAAGCATTAATTTATCATTATTAGATAAAATAGCATTTCCTTGTAAGTCGTAGATGACGATATCGTGTTTGTTGATGTCAGCAATTTCGTAAATTTTGTTACCTAAAACCTGTGGTAAATCTTTGGTCTGTACTTGTGTTTGACTTACCGCATAATCCAAACTCGACATCAGTGCAAGCACTTTGTTTTGAATTTCGGTGTTGTTTTGTTCGATCGAGTTGTTTCTAAAAACAATGTACGAAAGTAGCGCAGAACAGAATACACTTAGCAAGCAAACCAGTAAAATTCCAAAAAAAACGCGATTTCTAAGACTGAAACCTTTGTAATTATTTAGCGGCATATTGCTTTTTCATTAATTTGGCGATGTATTTTCCTATAATATCAAATTCTAGATTTACACGATCACCAATTTTCAGCATTCTCATATTGGTATGTTCCCAAGTATACGGAATAATTGCTACAGAAAATTGCCCCAATTTGCTTTCTGCAACCGTCAAACTAATTCCATTTACCGTAATAGAACCTTGTGGAACAGTGGTGAATTCATTATTTTCATCAAAATTAAAAGTGATGAAATAACTCCCATCTCTGTTTTCTATACCCGAAACTTCACCAGTTTTATCAACATGACCTTGCACAAGATGACCATCTAATCTATCTTTTAACTTCAAACATCGTTCCAAATTGATCACGCTCCCAATTTGCCAATTTCCAAGATTGGTTTTTTCTAGGGTTTCGTCTATCGCAGTTACTTTGTAATCATTCCCCATAATTTCTACTACAGTAAGACAACAACCATTGTGTGCAACGCTTTGATCTATTTGTAATTCTGAAGTAAACGGACAAGTCAAAATAAAATCTATATTTTGACCATTTTTTTCTATTTTTTGTACTATTCCTGTTGCTTCTACAATACCTGTAAACATAAAAAATCAGTATTAATGCCAAAATTTCAACATCTATAGAAAATAAATTTCAAAGAGTGTTGGTAATTTGCTAAATTTGTAAAAAACTAATAATCTCCAAAGGTAATTAAAAATGAGTTCAAAAAATAATAAAATCCGAGTAGGGATTTCCATCGGCGATTTCAATGGAATTGGCCCAGAAATTATTATGAAATCCCTGAAAGACAAATCAATAACCGATTTTTTTACCCCTATTATTTTTGGATCTGGGAAACTGTTTACTTTTCAAAAAAATGTGTTCAAATTGGGACATAATTTCAATTATATTACCGATGCAACTCAAGCGCAAAATGGTAAAATAAACATGGTAAACCTTTGGAAAGACAATGTAAATGTAACTTTTGGTTCACCAACCGAAGAATCTACCAAAATGGCAATTGATTCTCTAGAATCAGCAACCAATGCTCTTTTGAAAAATGAAATTGATGTTTTGGTGACTGCTCCCATCAATAAAGATGAGATGATGAAACATGGTTTTTCACACGCAGGTCACACTGGATTTTTAGAAGAAAAAATGGGTAAAAAAGGACTGATGTTTTTAGTGACTGATGACTTGAAAGTGGCGGTTTCTACACACCATATTCCGATTGCAAAGGTGGCCGAAAATATTTCTAAAGAAAAAATTAAGAAACAAATAAAAATTCTCAATCAATGTTTAATTGAAGATTTCTGCATTTCTAAACCGAAAATTGCAGTTTTAGGACTTAACCCACATTCTGGAGATGGCGGAGTTATTGGAAATGAAGAAATTGAAATCATAGAACCTGCTATACAAGAACTTTTCTCACAAGGAATTTTGGCTTTTGGTCCATTTCCTGCAGATAGTTTTTTTCAGCCACAAAAAATCAAAAATTACGACGCTGTTTTAGCAATGTATCACGATCAAGGCTTGGTTCCGTTCAAAACATTGGCATATGAAGAAGGTGTGAATTATACTGCAGGTTTACCACACATTCGCACTTCGCCAGATCACGGAGTTGCCTATGATATTGCTGGGAAAAATATCGCAGATGAACAGTCTTTTTCTGAAGCCATTTTTATGGCCATTAAAATTTTCAAAAACAGAAATGAACATCAGGATCTGACCAATAACAGATTACAAACTGGCAAAATTGCAGTAGGAAACGGAATAGACGAAGATTTACCAGAAGAAACAGAACTTTGATTTTACCATTTTTTTGTCCAAAAAATAGGGACTAAAAAATATTTGTAATATTCAAAAAAAAAAATTATTTTTGCAAACTCATTCTTATGGACAAGTTTAGAAACTACGACGTAGAATTTTCTGGCCTTAAAACCGGAAAATACGAGTTCAGATTCGAGATAGATAAGGCGTTCTTTGCACTTTTTGATGCAGAACAGGAGTTTAGTAATCCCAGAATTGTGGCAGATGTGTTATTAGAAAAACACACAACCTTCTTAGATTTTAGGATTAAAACTACAGGAATCGTAACCTTGGTTTGTGATATCACAGCTGAAGATTTCGACTATCCTATAAAAAATGAACTGCAAGTTTTGGTAAATTTCGGAGAGGAATACGATGACAGCAATGAGGAGGTGATTACCATTCCTGTACATGATCACGCTTTCAATGTAGCGAACCTGATTTACGAGAACGTGGTACTAGCAATACCAATGAAGAAAATTTCGCCCAATGCAACCGAAGAAGATTTCAAAATAATTGAAAAATTTAATGCAAGCGAACCAATAAAAACAGAAGAAATAAGCGATCCGAGATGGGACGCTTTGAAAAAATTAAAAGATAATAATTAGCATAACGTACAATTCTAATTTTTTTTAAAATTTAGAATTCAAAATTTACAACAATGGCACATCCAAAGAGAAGACAATCTACAACCAGAAGAGACAAAAGAAGAACCCACTACAAAGCAGTAGTTCCTCAATTGGCAAAAGATGCAACTACCGGCGAAATGCACCTGTATCACAGAGCACATTGGCACGAAGACAAACTTTATTACAGAGGAAAAGTAGTATTGGAAAAAACAACTGAATCTACAGAAGAAAATTAAGAAATCGCTTAAAAATCTTCATTTTTATACAAAAACCACTCAATTTTTAATATTTTGGGTGGTTTTTTGATGTTTTTTTGTAACTTTGGACACCTTAATCAAACAATCAATTTATGGATATTAAAGACATACAAAATCTCATTAGATTTGTAGCAAAAGCAGAAGTTTCTGAAGTGAAATACAAAACCAAAGATTTTGAAATCATCATCAAAACTCCACTTGCTGGTAACGAAACCGTAAGTTATGTAGCACAACCAGCAGTTTATCAGCAAGCTGCTCCACAAGTAAATGCTGCAACTCCAGCTGCATCTTCTGCTACAAACACTGCGGAGAAAACAGACTCAAGTGCAGATGATAGTAAATTTATCACGATCAAATCACCTATGATTGGTACATTTTACAGAAAACCATCACCAGACAAAGACGTATTTGTAAACGTAGGAAGCAAAATTTCTGCAGGAAGTGTAGTTTGTGTGATAGAAGCAATGAAACTTTTCAACCAGATCGAATCTGAAGTAAGCGGTAAAATTGTAAAAATCTTGGTAGATGATGCTTCACCTGTAGAATACGATCAACCATTATTTTTAGTAGACCCATCTTAATTTATAAATGATCAGCAATCAAGAAATTGCAAAAAATCATTATCTAATTTTCAAATTATCTAATTTTCAAATTAATTAAGATGTTCAAAAAAATACTAATTGCCAATCGTGGTGAAATCGCCATGAGAATTCTGAGGACTTGCAAAGAAATGGGCATAAAAACAGTGGCAGTCTATTCTACTGCTGACAAAGACAGTTTACACGTTCGTTTTGCAGACGAAGCAGTTTGCATAGGTCCACCTGCAAGCAAAGATTCTTACCTGAAAATATCCAACATCATAGCTGCAGCAGAAATTACCAATGCAGATGCAATACATCCTGGTTACGGATTTTTGTCAGAAAACGCTAATTTTTCAAGAATTTGCCAAAACAATGGTATCAAATTCATAGGAGCAACTCCAGAGCAAATCGAAAGAATGGGTGACAAAGCCACTGCAAAATCTACCATGAAAGAAGCAGGAATACCTTGTGTACCTGGTTCTGAAGGTTTGATTGATTCCTACGAAACTGCTGCGAAATTAGCCGAAGAAATCGGTTATCCTGTGATGATAAAAGCAACAGCAGGAGGTGGCGGAAAAGGAATGCGAGCTGTCTGGAAAGCAGAAGATCTCAAAAATCATTGGGAATCTGCAATACAAGAAGCAGTTGCCGCATTCGGAAATGGTGGAATGTATATGGAAAAACTCATTGTAGAACCAAGACACATAGAAATTCAAATTGCAGGCGACCAATATGGTAAAGCTTGTCACCTCTCAGAAAGAGACTGCTCTGTACAACGAAGAAACCAAAAATTAACTGAAGAAACGCCGTCTCCTTTTATGACCGAAGAACTTCGCCAAAAAATGGGTGATGCTGCAGTAAAAGCAGCTGAATTTATTGGTTATGAAGGAGTAGGAACCATAGAATTTTTGGTAGATAAAGACCGAAATTTCTATTTTATGGAGATGAATACCAGAATTCAAGTAGAGCATCCAATTACCGAACAAGTAATTGATTATGATTTGGTAAGAGAGCAAATTCTTTTGGCTGCAGGAAACCCAATTTCAGGTAAAAATTATATTCCAAATTTACATTCTATAGAGTGTAGAATCAATGCAGAAGATCCTTTCAACGAGTTTAGACCATCTCCTGGTAAAATTACAGGGCTCAATATTCCGGGTGGACACGGAATCCGAATAGACACCCATGTTTATTCTGGTTACACCATTCCTTCTAACTACGACTCTATGATTGCAAAACTGATTGTAACTGCACAGAGCCGTGAAGAAGCCATTGCCAAAATGAAACGTGCGCTAGACGAATTTTATATAGAAGGTGTGAAAACGACCATTCCGTTTCATCAACAATTGATGGAGAATGAGGACTACATCGCAGGAAATTACACTACCAAATTTATGGAGGATTTCGTGATAGATAAGAATTTTGATCGTCAATAATTTTTTTATTTAATGATGATACCAAAAACTGCTTCGTGTGAAGCAGTTTTTTTCTTACAGAAAATTAAATATTTATCTATAAATTTGTAAAAAAGAAAAAATAATGTCATCAACAACCAAAACAAAAGATACCGCTTATTTCATAGAACTAGAAAATCAGCACGGCGCACACAATTACCATCCACTTCCTGTAGTTTTAGAAAAAGGAGAAGGTGTTTTTGTGTGGGATGTAGAAGGTAAAAGATATTATGATTTTCTATCAGCTTATTCCGCTGTTAATCAGGGACATTCCCACCCAAAAATTATTTCGGCTTTAGTAGATCAAGCACAGAAATTAGCGTTGACTTCCAGAGCATTTTTCAATAATAAATTGGGAGAATACGAGAAAAAAATCACCACTCTTTTTGGTTATGATAAGGTTTTACCTATGAATTCTGGCGCAGAAGCAGTAGAAACTGCAGTGAAATTAGCCAGAAAATGGAGTTACGAAGTGAAAAAAATCCACGGAAATGACGCCAAAATTATCGTTTGCGAAAACAATTTTCACGGGAGAACTACCACGATTGTTTCTTTTTCTAATGATCCTGAAGCTCATAACAATTACGGACCTTTTACACCAGGTTTCATCAGAATTCCTTATAATGATTTAGATGAACTCCGCAATATTTTGGAAGAAGAAGGCGAAACAATTGCAGCATTTTTGGTAGAACCAATTCAAGGTGAAGCAGGAGTCTTCGTTCCGGACGAAGGTTATCTAAAATCGGCAGCTGATTTATGCAAAAAACACAATGTGCTATTTGTAGCAGACGAAGTACAAACAGGCATTGCAAGAACCGGAAAACTGATTGCTTGTCACCACGAAAACGTACGACCTGATATTTTAATTCTAGGAAAAGCACTTTCTGGTGGTATGTATCCTGTTTCAGCAGTTTTGGCGAATAATGAAATTATGAATGTCATACATCCTGGTCAACATGGTTCTACTTTCGGTGGAAATCCAATAGGTTGTGCTGTTGCAATGGCTGCACTAGAAGTGGTAGAAGAAGAAAAACTAAGCGAAAGAGCAGAATATTTGGGTCAACTTTTTAGAAAAGAAATCCAAAAAATCATAGAAAAAACAGACCTCATTTACGCAGTTCGTGGTAAAGGTTTGCTCAATGCTATTTTGGTAAATGACACGCCAA
The DNA here is from genome assembly GCA_937876095.1 of uncultured Flavobacteriales bacterium. Lineage (GTDB taxonomy): Bacteria > Bacteroidota > Bacteroidia > Flavobacteriales > Weeksellaceae > CALFIE01. The sequence goes on from CALFIE010000049.1 coordinate 27,576, forward strand.
GTTCTGCAACTGCTTGGAATATGTGTTTGCAACTGGCCGAAAAAGGTTTGCTCGCAAAACCAACACACGGAAACATCATCAGATTAGCACCACCTTTGGTAATTACCGAAGAACAATTGATGGATTGCGTAGCCATCATTTCTGAAGTAATTTTTAATTTTAAAAAATAAAAATTGGTTTCAAAAGAGAAAATCAGCGGTCTAATCATCACCTACAACGAAGAAAAAAACATTTCAGAAATTTTGGATTGTTTTGATTTTTGTGATGAAATAGTGATCGTAGATTCTTTTAGTAATGATGAAACCAAAAAAATTGCCCTAAAAAACCCGAAAGTAATTTTCATAGAAAACGCTTTCGAAGATTTTACCAAACAACGAAATATCGCTCTGGATCACGCCAAAAACGATTGGGTACTTTTCTTGGATGGCGATGAGCGAATTACACCTGAACTTAAACAAGAAATCCTCACTGAATTAGATAAAAAAGATAAGAAAGACGCTTACTATTTCTACCGACAATTTTTTTTCAGCGGAAAACCTTTGCATTTTTCGGGGACCCAAACTGATAAAAATTTTCGGATTTTCAGGAAATCAAAATCGCGATACAAGGCAGACAAAAAAGTACACGAAACACTCGATGTCAACGGAACTATAGGCGAATTGCACCACAAACTTTTGCACTACTCAGTTGCAGATTACGATTCGTATCGCAAAAAAATGATACATTATGGCGTACTAAAAGGTCAAGAATTATTTGCTAAAGGTAAAAAATACAGCGTAATCACTCAATACATAAAAACATTTTTCAAATTTTTCAAAACCTATATCTTACGATTGGGTTTTCTGGATGGGAAAGCAGGATTTCAACTCTCCTATTTGCAAACTTTGAGCGTATATGAAACCTACGAATCTTTGAAAAAAGAAGAAAAAAAAGCAAACACAAAACATTGAGATGAAAATAGTGGTAATCAGTTTTGATTTTTGGAACTACGATGCACACATTGTAGAAACCTTGCGCAAAATGGGGATAGATGCGCACCACATCAATATCGGTGCTTATAAACACCAAAATTTAGCTGCCAAAATCACCAATGCTTTTTCAAAAATATTTTTAAAGAAAAACCTGAAAAACATCAAAAGACAGGAACTTATTTTAGAAAAATTATCCGAATTTGGCAAACAAGACCAGATTTTGGTCATCAATCCTGAATTGATAGAGCGAAAATACCACGAGAAAATTAAAAATTACACCAACAAATACATTGCCTATTTGTATGATAGTTTGGCGCGTTGTCCTGCAGAACATTTACTGGATTTGTTTGATGAAGTATTCTCTTTTGATCCAAAAGATGCTAAAACGCACGGTTTTCAGCTGATTACCAACTACAATTATTTACCAGAACAGCAGTACAATCCATCTCCGAAATACAGTCTCATTTATTTGGCTTCGTTTGATGATCGTTTGAAAATTGCCGAAAAAATTGCCGAAAAATTAGAGGTTTTCAAACTTTCTTATTATTTTAAAATTGTTGGAAAAAAAGCGTGGAAAAAACAGATTTTTGGTAAGAAAAAACCCAAAATCATCTATACCAGAAAAAGAACCAATCATCAAGATATTCCAAATATATATGCAGAAGGAAAAGTGATTCTGGATTTGGTGCGTGAAAAGCAAGATGGATTGAGTTTCCGGATTTTAGAAGCAATGGCTCTGAAGAAAAAAATCATTACAAGCAATCCTACTGTTGTAGATTACGATTTCTATTTGCCAGAAAATATTTTGGTGATGAAACCAGATTTGTCTAACTTAGAAAAATCATTCTTTGAGGCTGATTATCAAGAACTAAACCCAGAGATATATTATAAATATACCATTGATCATTGGGTGAAAACCGTATTCAAATTATCATGACCACTTCTGTAGCTATGTGCACCTATAATGGTGAGAAATTTTTACAACCGCAATTAGATTCTATCTTAAACCAAAGTGTACAAGTAGATGAAATTGTTGTCTGTGACGATGGTTCTACAGATTCTACTATGAAAATTCTGGAAGACTATGCCACAAAATACCCTAAAATTTTCAGAATTTACCAAAATGCTGAAAACCTACGAAGTGTAAAAAACTTTGAAAAAGCGATTTCACTATGCAGCAATGATATTATTTTTTTAAGCGATCAAGATGATATTTGGTTGCCAGAAAAGGTAAAAAAAATGGTGCAATATTTTATGCATCATACAGGAATTTCGGTACTTTGCACCAATGGTTTTGGGATAGATGAAGCTAATAACATTTTAGATGTTATCACTATTTGGGATGCACCAGAATTGGTTCGACAAAGTGGCGGAAGATTTGATTATTTTGAAATACTTAGCAGAATAGAAAATTTTGCTACAGGTGCAACTATGGCAATAAGAAAAAAATATTTGAAAGAAATTATTCCTTTTCCTTTATTAGAAGGTTTTCATCATGATGAGTGGATTGCTTTAATATCTGCTTCACAGAGAAAAATTGAAATTTTAGATGAAAAACTTTTCAAATATAGAGTTCATAACCAGCAGTTAGTTGGAGGTGTTTTCTATAAAAACTCCAAAAAACAAAAAAAGAGAATGACTAATTGTTTTAGCATTTATAATGAAAAAAAAGATTTTACTACCTATAAAAAGCTCCTAAAACGATTATCTACGTCACATAAAAAATATAAAAATTTAGAACAAAAAAGTGTTATCCAACAAGAATTTATAAAAAATGAAAAACAAAACATTGAGAATCTATTTAATGAAATGAAAAAGACGATGAGAAAGAAATATCCTATTTCTAGCGTTTTATTGCAAATTTCTGATACTTTTACTAATAAAAGAAGGATTGTTAATGAGTAATTTGTTTCAAAAAAAAACTATAATCATTCACATTCCTGATGATTTTGGTTTGCCCGAAATGTTTAAAAAAAATCTAGAACAATTAGATTTTCATGTTATTTCTTTAGATCATTTGAAAAAAGAAGAAAAAATTTCTACTCTTGATTATTCAATTCATGTATGGAAAAAAGTTATTAATAATGATAAAACATATAAATCAGAAACAAAAGAAAAAAACAGATTACTAAAAGAAAAAAAAATTCAACTAGAATTATTACGTTCCATAAAAGATAAAACAGATTTCGCTTTAATTATTAGACCAGATTTACTTGATACAGAAGTCATAAAAGCTATAAAATCATCTACTCACAAAATGATTGGTTATCAATGGGATGGTTTAGAGAGGTATCCTAAAATATTTTCAAAAATAGATTTTTTTGATCATTTTTTTGTATTTGATGAGAGAGATTTATGTTATAATCCAAAATTAAAAACAACAACCAATTTTTATTTTGATTATGATATCGAAGAAAATTCTGATATAGATTCTGATGTTTTTTTTATTGGTAGTTTTATAAATAATCGTATGAAAGCTTTGTTTGAAATTTCAGAACATTTAAAAAATAAAGGATTACAACTTAACATAAATGTCGTTGGTTGCAACAGAAAATATATAGAATTAAATAATCATAAAGGTGTTAATTTTTTAACAAACATTTTGAACTTTAAAGAAAATTATAATGCAATTAAAAAAACAAAAGCAATTTTAGATTTATTGAATGACATCCATAATGGCTTATCTTTAAGAACATTTGAAGCAATTGGATTTCAAAAAAAATTAATTACAAACAACCCTTTAGTAAAAAATTATGATTTCTATTTACCTGAAAATATATTTATTTTAGGAGAAAGAAACATTGATGAGTTGGAACAATTCCTTGAAACCCCCTATCAAAAATTAGAAAATGAAATTTATGAAAAATATAGTTTTAGTTTTTGGTTAAAAAATATTTTATACAATTAATCAACTATTGAAAAATGAAGATTTCTGTAGCAATGTGCACCTATAATGGTGAGAAATTTTTGAAAGAACAAATAGATTCAATTCTTTGCCAAAATTATCCCGTGAACGAAATTGTAGTGTGTGATGACGGTTCAAAAGATAATACACTTGAACTTTTGAACCAATACAAAAAAGAAAACCCTATTCTTTTTAATATTAACGTTAACAAAGAAAATCTAAAAAGTATAAAAAACTTTGAAAAAGCAATTTCACTTTGTACGGGAGATGTAATTTTCTTAGCAGATCAAGATGATATTTGGCACAAAAATAAAACTGAAATAATAACTAGTTTTCTTACAGAAAACGAGAATGTTTCTGTTGTTTGTACCAATGCAAATGCTATTGATGAAAATTCTAAATTTTTAGAAAATAATTTTGTAATGTGGGATGTTTTCTCAAAATTTATAAAAAATAAACCTGATCAATATTATTTTAATTTTATTGTCGAAAAAGGAAATTTTGCAACAGGAGCTACTATAGCTTTTAAAAAAGAAATAGTGGAAAAAATAATACCTATTCCTGTAATTGATAATTATTATCATGACGAATGGATTGCGCTTATTGCTTCTTGCCAAGATAAAATGAAATTTATAGATGAAAAACTAATTAATTACAGAATACATTCCAATCAACAAGTTGGTGGACAAGCTTTTAACAAGAGTGAATATTGTTTTGACGAACAATATCATTATTTTATTAAGAATTTTGATGTTGAAAATCTTGGAGTTTTGAAAAATAAAATAAAAAATCAAATAAATTGGTATAATAAATTTATGCCTGAATTTAAAGATAAAGCGAATGAAGCAGCCTTCAAAACGATTCTTGAAAGGTTAAATCAGGAAATTTCAATAAACAAAAAAAATATTAAAAAAAACAATTTTGTTTTATATCATTTTTTGAATATCACAGATAAAATTTTAGGAAAAAGACAATTAAAAAAACTTACAAACTAATTTAAAAAGAGCTGGTTTCAAAATTTTGAAACCAGCTCTTTTATATTCATACAAAACTTCGAGAAATTACTCCTCTCTTTGATAATCATTCTCAATTCTCACAATATCATTTTCCCCAAAATAAGTTCCAGTTTGTACTTCTATGATGACCTTTTTTTCGTTGAAAACCATTAAAAATTCCCTTTTTCATTCTAAGTTAAATTATTAAATACTTCTCTAGAGTCTTCAAACTACAATAATCTTCAACATCCTTAATAAAAAATTGTTCACAAAATTGGTGGGCGTTTTTTATAATTTCAAAACATTTTTCTGGATTGGCGATATAGAAACTAAGTTGTTCTTCCAGATCAGAATAATCAGGCTTTATTTCTATAAAATGTTTTCCTCCTTCCAAAGTTCCTTCCATAAACCAAGTTTCGTATTTTGGTTTCGGCATTACGGCAATAGAATTACTACTCATAATCCATTTTAAATTGGTCGCGACATCATTACCTTCAAGACTCAAAATAAATTTATAGTCTAAATGTTTTTTTATAGAAATTTTAGGTTTAATCCATTTACTGTTTCCACCTATTTTATTGACTTGTCCCAAATCACACAAAGGATGGTTGAAATATTTTTCATAAAAATCAAATCGATGTTGCTGAAATACTGCACCCCTTCCTATTAAAATGGTTTTTTTCAAAAGAAAATCCTTGTCATTTTTTACCCAAACAAAATGTCTTGTTTTATCAAGATTAAGCAAAACACTATTTTGGTTTTCATCAGAAATAGGTCTGCTTTTTACAATTGATGGAACATCAGGAACATGTACCACATCACCGAAAACATAATCTATTGGTAAATTTTTATTGAAAAATCTTGCATATTCATAAGCATCATAATAATAAGCTTTTGGGGTTTCCGCTTTCAAAAGAGTTTTTATCTTTTTATCGGATTTTTTTAAATGGTTTTCAAAATTGATTTTGCAGTAATAATCAATCCTTTTCTGAGCAGATTTTTTTTGATCTGAAGAAAGTTTTTTTTCCAAAAATTTTACTTTTTCAGCATAATTTCCAGAAGGAAGTATTCTTCTAAAAAAAACTTCAATATAATATAGGAGTTTGTTTTTTCTGTCAATATTCATTACTTATTGTGCTCGATCGTAGTCATCCTCAATTCTCACAATATCATCTTCCCCGAAATAAGTTCCGGTTTGTACTTCTATAATTGCCATTTTTATGTCGGTTCGGTTTTCCATCCTGTGTTTTGCACCAAGTGGAATGAAGATGCTTTCGCCATATTTCAAAAGATGTTCTACTCCATTTAAAACGACCACAGCTTCACCTTCTACAACAGTCCAAAACTCTTGTCTTTTGTAATGATATTGGTACGACAATCTTTGCCCAGGATTAACCTCAATTCTCTTTACTTTAAAGTTTTCTTCGTCTTGCAAAACATAATATTTTCCCCAAGGTCTTTCTCCGATTTCCAACATAATTTTTGTGAATTTTTTCACAAATGTAGCAAATAATTTTTTTCAACCATCATTTTACCCCAAAACACGCATAAAATCACTAAATTTGCAACCTAATTTTTATGAAAATTATGAAAAAAGTTCGCGTAAGATTTGCGCCCAGTCCAACTGGACCTCTACATTTGGGTGGTGTGAGAACCGCTCTTTATGATTATCTTTTTGCCAAAAAACAAGGTGGTGATTTTGTTCTCAGAATAGAGGATACAGATACCGCACGTTTTGTAGAAGGAGCAGAAGATTATATCTTAGAAGCGCTAGAATGGGCAGGAATTTCGCCCGATGAAAGTCCGAAACATGGTGGAAAATACGGACCATACAGACAATCGGAACGTCGCGAAATTTATGATAAATACACCGAGCAAATTTTGCAAACAGACTATGCGTACATCGCTTTTGACACACCCGAAGATTTAGAAAAAATTCGTGCAGAATACGAAGAAAAAGGCGAAGTTTTCTCATACAATAATTTTACCAGAAACCGAATGCGAAACAGTATTTCTCTTTCTGAAGAAGAAGTGAAAGATCTTTTAGCAAAAAACACACCTTATGTAGTTCGTTTCAAAATGCCGATTGATCGATTGGTACATACCGAAGACATCATTCGTGGGAAATCTGCTGTGAATACCAATACTTTAGACGATAAAGTTTTGGTAAAACAAGACGGAATGCCAACTTATCATTTTGCCAATATTATAGATGATCACGAGATGGAAATTTCGCACGTAATTCGTGGTGAAGAGTGGTTACCTTCTCTTCCACTCCACGTTTTGCTGTATGAAGCATTTGGTTGGGAATCTCCAGAATTTGCGCATCTTTCACTTATTTTAAAACCAGAAGGTAAAGGAAAATTGAGCAAAAGAGATGGTGATAAATTTGGATTTCCGGTGTTTCCTTTAGATTTCAAAGATGTTGAAACTGGAACAGTTTCCAAAGGTTATCGTGAGGAAGGATATCTTCCAGAAGCCTTCATCAATTTTTTAGCGCTACTTGGTTGGTCACCTTCAGATGACAAAGAAATTTTGAGTCTAAATGAGATGGCTGCAGAATTTGATTTGCACAAAGTGCATAAAGCGGGAGCAAGATTTTCTAAAGAAAAAGCAGAATGGTTCAATCATCAATATTTACAAAAAAAATCAGACAACGAAGTTGTACTTTTGTTTAAAGATATTGATGCTGTTAAAAATTCAAATTTTAATGATGAAAAATTACTAAAAATCGTTCATCTGATGAAAGAGCGCGCCAACTTTGTAAAAGATATATACGAGCAAGGATTGTTTTTCTTTGAAGCGCCAACTTCATACGACGAAAAAGCAGTAAAAAAAGCGTGGAACGAAGAAACCACCAAAATTTTGGAAGAACTCACTAGAAAATTACAACAATCTGAATTCAAAGCAGCTACATTGAAAGAGGATTTACACCATTTTGTAGAAGAAAAAGAACTCGGATTTGGCAAGGTGATGATGCCTCTCAGATTAAGTTTGGTTGGCGAACTGAAAGGTCCAGATGTACCCGATATGATGGAAATTCTAGGTAAAGAAGAAACTTTGCAAAGAATTCAAACTGCTATTTTAAACTTAAAATAATAGATACACTAAAAAAAATTACTAATTTTGAACGATTAATCTCAGGATATGGAATATTTAGATTTTGAACTACCCATAAAAGAACTGATGGAGCAATATGAAACTTGTTCTTTGGTTGGCGAAGATACTGGTGTAGATATGAAATTGGCTTGTAGTCAAATTGAAGATAAAATTATTGAAAAAAAGAAAGAAATCTACGGAAATCTGACTCCATGGCAACGTGTACAGATGTCGAGACATCCGGATCGACCTTACACATTGGATTTCATCAACGGAATTGTAGACAAAGATAGTTTTTTGGAATTACACGGTGATAGAAATTTTGCCGATGATCCTGCAATGATTGGTGGAATGGCAAAAATTGACGGACAAAGTGTAATAATTATAGGAACTCAAAAAGGTAGAACTACCAAAGAACGACAATTGCGTAGATTCGGGATGTCTAATCCAGAAGGTTACAGAAAAGCACTAAGATTGATGAAATTAGCAGAAAAATTTCATTTACCTGTAATTACTCTAATTGATACACCAGGAGCATATCCTGGTTTAGAAGCAGAAGAACGCGGACAAGGTGAAGCCATCGCAAGAAATATTTTTGAAATGTGCCAACTAAAAACCCCAATTTTTGTGTATATTATTGGAGAAGGTGCAAGTGGTGGTGCTTTAGGAATTGGTGTTGGCAACAAAGTATATATGCTAGAAAATACTTGGTATTCGGTAATTGCGCCAGAAAGTTGCTCTTCTATTTTATGGAGAAACTGGGAACACAAAGAAGATGCAGCTAATGCATTGAAATTGACTCCAAAAGATATGATGAAAGAGAAATTTATAGACGGAATTATAGAAGAACCACTTGGTGGAGCGCACTATGAACCGCAAATTGCTTATCAACACGTGAAAACATCTATTTTGCATAATATGAAAGCCTTCGAGAAATTCTCTGCCAAAGAATTAGTTGACCAAAGGCAAGATAAATTTATTGCAATGGGACAATTCAAAGGATAAAAAAATAAAAAAAAGAGCTCGAAAATGAAGCTCTTTTTTATTTTCTAAAAATTTAACTCATTTTTTTAGAGAGTTGTTTTACGTCGGTTTTTCACCTAATTCTTTTACTAATTTTTACTTTTTTTTAAAATAACCTTTCTACCACAACAATTTCATCTACATTAGTTTCGGTTACAACTTCATACAATCTATTTTGATAACTGATAATTGCGGATGTTTCAGGTTATTTTGAATAAAATTGACTAGAACTTACGTCTACAAAATCTTTTCAACTTATTCAAAAGTATATTTCGATTGGCAAAAACTCCAGAAAAACAGAGAAAGGAGTAATAAGGAGGTGTTTCTTTTCATCAATATCAATTAATTTGTGTTATAAATACTTAGCAATGTAAAACACAAAATCTTAGTTTTTAGTTTGCGTTAAATTTATTATCTTTGCATCGCTTAAAAATAAGCCTATTATAATCAATAATTTTAAAAAATAAACGATATGTATACACCAGTTGCTGCAGATGTAGCAAAACTAAGAAACACCACAGGTGCAGGAATGATGGACTGCAAAAAAGCTTTAACTGAAGCTGAAGGAGATTTTGAAAAAGCGATTGAAATTCTTCGTAAAAAAGGACAAAAAGTAGCTGCAAACAGAGCAGACAGAGAGTCTACAGAAGGAGCAGTTATCGCAAAAGTAAACGAAGATAATACATTAGGTGGAATTATTGCACTGAATTGTGAAACCGATTTCGTAGCTAAAAATGACAGTTTTGTAGAATTAGCTCACGAATTGGCAGAACAAGCGATGTTTTATGCTACCAAAGAAGAATTTTTAGCTTCAGATTTCCACGGGATTACAGTTGCTGATAAATTAATTGAGCAAACAGGAGTAATTGGCGAAAAAATTGAAATTGGCTCTTTCGAAAGAATCCAAGGTCCTTATTTAGGAGCTTACATTCACGCTGGTAACAAAATTGCTGCGATTACCTCGCTTTCTGCAAATGTAGGAGGAGCTTCAGAAGTGGCTAAAGCTGTTTCTATGCAAATTGCTGCTATGAATCCAATTGCACTAGACGAAACTATGGTATCACAAGAAACCATTGATAAAGAATTGGAAATCGAAAGAGATATTTTAACTAAAGAAGGAAAACCTGCAAACATCATAGATAATATTTTGAAAGGTAAAATGCAGAAATTCTACAAAGAAAACACTTTGGTTCACCAAGCATTTATCAAAGACAGTGCAATGTCTGTTTCAGATTATGTAAAAGCTGCAGATAAAGACCTAAAAATAGTTGGTTTTGTAAGAGCTAGTCTTGCCTAATTGTTTGTTTCTAAAGAAAACTCAATAAACTCTCTTATGATTTTTATCGTAAGAGATTTTTTTTTATATTATTATCAAAAATAATATAACTTTGTAATCTTTGCTATACATTTTTATGATGAAAAAACATATCTCAATATTACTTTTCTTGTGGTCGTTTTTTGTTTTTGCACAATTGGATACCGAACATTGGTTCGCACCTATGTCTGCAAGAGCAGGAATGAGCAATGCAGAAGGATATCTCTACCTTTCTACCAATGAAACCACACCATTTAGTGTAAATATTTACAACAACAATATTGTTTACCAAAGTGTCACGATAAGCAAGGGAAATCCTCAGAAGATTTCAATTCCTGCTTCTTTTATGATGACAACGAATCAAAATTTGCTTTTTACACCGAATACAATGGGATTGTATTTGTCTGGTAGTAAGAAATTTTTTGCAAATTACAGATTTGCGGTTACCAATCACGCAGAAATTATTACTTCTAAAGGTTTAGCAAGTCTTGGCAAAACTTTTTATACAGCTATGGCACCAAATACTATTGCTGTATATTATGTAAGTTCTATGATTGGAGTCATTGCAACCGAAGATAATACCACAGTTACTGTTTCTGGCTATGATCCTAACGTTGTTTTTTCAGATGGGGTTTCTGCGCCTACTAGAACTTTTGCTCTCAATAGAGGTAAATCCTTCATTTTAGATGTTGCTAGTGATGATGCGCAAGCCAATCTTGCTGGATTAATTGGAGCAAAAATTGTAGCTGACAAACCAATTTCGGTAACCAACGGAAATTTCAATGCCATTTATACCAATCAAAATTTTAGTAATAATGATATTTTGATGGATCAATCTGTCCCAATTGAAAGATTAGGAAATGATTTTGTGATGGTAAAAGGAAATGGTCTCATCACCTCGGAAATGGAACAAGCTTTAGTAGTTTCCACTGAGGATAATACTACAATAACTGTAAATGGAGTCAACACCGGAATCACACTCAATGCAGGAAAATATGCCTTAATTGCAGGAACTAATTATATAGATCAAGGTGGTGGAAATTATAACATGAGTATCAAAACAAGTAAAAATGCTTATGTTTATCAACTTTTAGGAGGAACTTCTACTGGCACTATATATGCAACTGGAGGATTTAATTACATACCTCCACTTAGTTGTTTTTTGCCAAACAAAGTAGATGAAATCGGATTAATAAATACCATAGGTAATACAAGTTACTTTACCAAACTTAACATCATAACTCAGACAGGAGCAAATGTTTCCGTAAATGGTGCAGCTATTGCTTCTGCAAACGGACCTTATCCAATTACAGGAAATCCGAATTGGGTGACTTATTCAATACCTGGAGTTACAGGTAATATTACCGTGAACTCTACAAAAGCTGTAACTGCAGGAATATCTGCAGGAA
>CALFIE010000050.1 GCA_937876095.1 uncultured Flavobacteriales bacterium
AAAAAATTACTAATTTTATAAAATCTAACCGTTGCGTTAGATATTTGAATCCGCCTTTATATTATCCATAACGTCAAACAGTACTTTTATAATATCTTCCTTTTGTTCTTTGGTAGTTGCATTTTCATAATCATTTCTAATATTTACCAATTTTGCCATTTCGTCATTCTGATCTGTGAAGTTATGCATCAGTTCGTTTAGTGAGCTGATGGTTGTAGTTCCGTTGTAATTTTTGAAATCTTGAATTTGTTTTTTTAGTGTTTTCATTGTATCAATTTTTTAAAGTTAATAATACATTCTAGGTTTCCTATAAATTTATCGGGGTGGTTAGTTGGCTGTTTTAAAAACCTTTTTAACATTGGCGGTATTTTTATCTGCAGTTTCCTCATCTATTTCATTATCCCAATAATTATACATTTGTTCTGATAAAGTTGTACCATCAATTCCACAATATCCCAAAAATTCTTCCTCTGTTTTATGCCCTGTAATACTCATAATAATAGGTGTTGATACTTTAGAGTAATGCATCGTGGCAAAAGTTCGTCTGCAAATATGAGATGATATGATTTCATAAAACGGATAATTACCAAAAATGTACTTCTTTTCTATATTGTCGTACACTCTACCAAATTCCACTCGATCTATATTGGCTAATTTGCAAACTATTTTCAAATGTCGGTTAAAAATTGTTTTTGCACTTTCTGTATTTATTGAAAATTGTGGCGGGAAATCACCATTGTATTTGTTCAAAACTTCTCTCACTTGTTTTTTAATTGGTACAGAAACGGTGGTCTTGGTTTTTTGTTGAGTGACAGAAATAAATTCTTTTCCGTTTATGGTGATGAATTTATTTTTATTCATTGCAAAGAAATCACTTGCTCTCTGTCCGGTGTAACAGCCAATTATTAACCAATCTCGTGCTAACTCCAATTTATCACCTACTAATTTGAGATTAGAAATACTATCTAATTCGGATTTTGTAAGGTAAGGAGTTGGTGTTTCTACCTTAAAACCTTTGATTTCGTCTAACTGATTGCTGACTGCAATATTCTCGTTAATTGCACTTTTGAAAATTGTTTTGGTATATTTCAGATATTTTCCTACGGTATTTTCGGCGAGATTTTGAGATCTTAAAAAAACTACAAACCTATTTCCCACTGCTACATTATAATCAGAAACTTTCAATCTGGTTTTTTCAGTTTTTAGAAAATCCAATAATTTAGAAATAATAATTTCTTGTTTTACTTTGGTGCGTTCTGAAATTGGTTTACCTCTGTATTTCCGAAAAGGTAAAATAATATTGAGATAGTGCTGCAAATAATTGTCTATATAATCCAAATCAATCGTGCGAACGCCATCATTGTAATAGGCACTGATAATTTCGTTTAACCAATCACCATTTATTATTTCATTTTCTTTTTTTAGGTAATGCTGATCCAATACAAAAGATCTCAATTTCACTAATCTATTTTCTAATTCTGATAATGATTTGTGATCGTCTTTGTTTAACGAATGATTTTTTACTTGGATTGGTAAACCATTTTTGGAGTTCCACTTTTCTGGATTAATTACCTCTCTGGTTTTTCTTTTAAAAACTTGGTTTCTACCAATTGAAAAAGAGCAGTAAATTGTGGAGTTTGGTTTGTCTGATTGCAAAAAGAATTTCAAGGTTGCCATTTGTATTATAATTTAGATTTGAACAATACAAAATTAAACAAAAAAACCGATTTAGGAAACATTTAGGAAACATTTAGGAAACATAACTTTAATTCATCTTAATTCATTTTATTGTACCAATTTAATATTCATTATCTAATTATTTTATTTACAATCATTTACAATACATATTTTTAAAAAATTAAAAATAAAAAATCAGCCTAAAATAAGACTGATTAATGTGTTGTTCTCCCTGTGAGTCTACTCAGAAAACCTTCTAAAATTTTAGAAGGTTTTTCTTTTTTTTTACATTCTATTTACTGTTCCGATTCCCAATAAACCGAGGGATTTTTTGATGGTTTTTGCTGTTAAATCAGACAATTCTAATCGGAAATCTTTTTGATTTTCATCCTCTTGATTCAAAATTGGATTATTTTGATAAAATGAATTATAAGATTTCACCAAATCATACACATAATTTGCAATTTGTGCCGGGCTCAAAGTTTCTGCAGATTTTGCAACCACTTCTTTGTAATTAGAAAGTTGCATAATAAGGTCTTTTTCAGATGTATTAACCAGTACTTTAGCAGAAATTTCTTTAGAAGTGTAGTTTGCTTTATTCAACAAAGATTGAATCCTTGCAAAGGTATATTGAATAAACGGACCTGTGTTTCCTTCGAAATCAACACTTTTTTCAGGATCGAAAAGCATTTTCTTTTTGGGATCTACTTTCAACATAAAATATTTCAAAGCACCTAAACCTACGGTTTCATAAGAAGCATCCTTTTCAGTATTTGACAAGTTTTCTAACTTTCCAAGTCCCTCTGCTTTTTGTTTGGCAGTTTCGTACATTTCCTGCATCAAATCATCTGCATCTACTACGGTTCCTTCACGGGATTTCATCTTTCCTTCAGGTAATTCTACCATTCCGTATGATAAATGATAGAGTTGATCTGCCCAAGAATATCCCAATTTTTTTAAAATTTTGAATAAGACTTGAAAATGGTAATCTTGCTCATTCCCAACAGTATAGATAAGCTTTTGGATATTATTTTGTTTAAAACGCTCTACTGCAGTTCCCAAATCTTGTGTCATATACACCGAAGTTCCATCGGAACGGAGTAGCAATTTTTGGTCAAGATCTTCATCGGTGAGATCTACCCAAACCGAACCATCTTTTTTTGTAAAAAACATGCCTTCATTTATGCCTTCTTGTATGATATCTTTCCCCAAAATGTAGGTATTGCTCTCGTATTGCACTTGGTCGAAATCAACACCCAATCTTTTATACGTCTGCGCAAAACCTGCATAAACCCAAGAATTCATCATTTTCCAAAGATTTCTCACCTCAACATTGCCATCTTCCCAATCCAAAAGCATTTGTTGTGCCTCCAAAATGGAAGGTGCTTTTTTCTTGGCTATTTCTTCATCATTTCCTTCACTTACCAATTCAGCAATTTCATTTTTGTAATTTTTATCGAATTCTACATAATAATTTCCAACCAACTTATCACCTTTAATTCCTTTTGATTCGGGAGTTTCTCCATTACCATATTTTTGCCAAGCCAACATTGATTTGCAAATATGTATGCCTCTATCATTAATGATTTGCGTTTTAATCACCTCAAAACCATCCTCTTGTAAAATTTGTGCCACCGAAAACCCCAAAAGATTATTTCTGATGTGTCCCAAATGCAAAGGTTTATTGGTGTTTGGTGAAGAATATTCCACCATTACGGTTTGGTTTTTCTTTTGAATCTGAAACTGATTTTGCTTTAAAGAATTAAATTGATCAATGAAAAACTTATTTTTTATAGTAAGGTTTAAAAAACCTTTTACCACATTAAAATTTTCAACAAAATCGGCTTGAGAAACCAACGCTTTTCCCAATTCGGTACCAATTGCATCAGGACTTTTTTTCAGTAACTTCACCAACGGAAAAATAACGATGGTAAAATCGCCTTCAAAATCGGTTTTGTTATCCTGAACTTCGAAGTTTATATTATCTATTTGATAATTGGTTTGTACAATCTCTGAAATTTTATTTTGGATACTATCTTTGATATTCATTGTCGAAATTTTGAATTGCAAATATACGGAAATAAAAAAACCACTCCGAAGAGTGGTTTGGATATTGAGACATAAAATTATTAAAATTTATCCCAGAATAATTTTTTAGTAGCATCATCACCACCAATCGCAACAGCAGCTGCTTCTACATTGGACTTATTAAGTACATATTCTTGATCAGAATACGGCATCCTTACAGGAACTCCTGTTAATTGAGAACCAGAAGGATTAGTCAAAACTGGAAAATCCAGTCTTCGTGTAAAATTCCATGTTGCAAATCCACGATTAAATAATGCAATGTAGGCTTCTCCACCAATTGACATTTTCCAATTTGCCGAATTATACGGATGCGCACTTAGGTATGTTGCGGCATCTGCACTTGAAACACCATTTAATGTCATTGAAGCTGTTACTGCCATATCATAAAAAGATACTGCAGTTCCTCCCGTAGTAAAACCTCTTTGCGACGCTTCAGCTAACATAAACAATACTTCCTCATAACTAAGTAAATTTGCCGGCGCATCTGCTCCTAAAAACATTGAAGACAAATGAGATTTTCCATTGAACGGGTTAAGTGCACCAAAAACACCTCCAACATAAGAAGTCCCCACTGTGGTAAACCATTTGGAAAGTCTTGGATCATTATTTGTAACCATTGAATTAATTACTAATTCCGATGGAACAAAATCATTTCTTCCAGAGGCAACCAAATCGTCATACACTGGATTATTATAGGTTCCACCTGCAAAATGAAGGGTGTATGCTTCATTATCAGCTGAAATAACTCCGCTAGTAATTGCAGATTCTGCCGCTGCTTTTGCTGTTGCAAAATCTGAGTCTGCTAGATTCAAAGCTAAACGTAATTTAACTGAATTTGCAAGATGCTTCCATTTTGTCATATCACCACCATAAACCAAATCTCCAGAACCATAACCGGTTGCAGATACATCAATAGAACTAACTACCGTATTGATTCTGCTAAGTAGGTCAGTATAAATTGCTTTAGCATCATCATATTTCGGTGCAAAACTACCTTGATCTGCTTTTAAGGCATCAAAATAAGGAATATTACCATAAGTATCTACTAAATTCTCCCAAACTGCAATTTGAGATATCTCTAGAGTAGCCATTCTATTTTTCCTAATTATTTCAGAAGGTACAGATTCACTAACAAGATTTTTCTTTGCTTGCTCATAATTATTCAGAGAATACACATACATTCTATTCCAATGGTTTCTTGGCTGATTTCTAGTAACAAGATTATAGTTTGTTTCATCTGTATATGTAGTCTCTGCCCATTGTTGAGTGAAAAATCTATAATTATTAGAATTAACACTACCAGTAAACATATAGTAGAAAAACTGTTGTTGACCCATTGCTAGTAAATTTGACGAAGGCAAAACCGAAGGATGTTTTGGATCTTCATTCAAAGAAGTCAATTCGCGCTTACAAGAGGTCAAGCTTAAGGCAGCTAACACCCCAATTATTATTTTTTTTGAAATATTTTTCATATTTTTTAGAATTAGAATTTTAAAGTTACATTTAATCCAATATCTCTTGTGGTTGGTAGTGATCCGATAGACCAACCATAAGATCTCATCTCACCACCAACCATATTTTCTGGGTCAGCATACGGCAAATTTTTATGTATTATCCATAGATTTCGACCTACTAATGAAACTTTCATATCATTTATGAATGTTCCTCTTAATATTGATTTAGGTAATGTATAACCAATAGATGCTTCTCTTAGCTTAACGAAAGAGCCATCATATACAAACCTTTTATTTGGCATTCTCGCATATCCATCCAATGAACCAAAAGCAGAAGGATTAATAGTCACGGTTGTATTTACATTGCCATTTGGATTTACACCTGGCCAAATAGTTCCTTCCTCTCTAATATTTCCAGCAGCCGTTTCTGTATATAGACCAGTAGCTAGTCCATAGTACATATCTGTTGAAAATACATCTCCTCCTTTTTTTACATCAATTAAAAAACTTAATGAAATCCCCTTATAATCAAAACTATTTCTCAACCCACCAATCCAATCTGGAGTAACATTACCAATAATTTTGTTATTCTCTCTTAAATATCTTCCCGTAGTAGCACTTACAACTGGTTGTCCATTTAAATACACATAGTCAGAACCTACTAAGGTTCCCCATGCTTCACCTTCTCTTGCATTAAGAGATACACCACCTTGGTAACTCGCCAAAAGTACATTAGAAACATCAGAAACTCCATTATGTAATAGCTCAACAACCTTATTCCTATTTTGTGACCAATTCGCATCTATCTTCCAAACGAAATTGGAATTTCTTATTGGTACAAGTCCTAGTTGTGCCTCCCATCCCCAATTGTCAATTCTACCAGCATTTACCGATGCTGTAGTTAGACCTGATCCCGAAGAAATAGGAAGATTTGGTAATATTTGGTCAAGAGTTTTTGTCTTATAATAAGCGACATCAAAGGTAACTCTATTACCAAAAAGTGAACCTTCTGTACCTACTTCAAATTCTTTTGCTCTTTGCGGCTTTAAATTAGAATTCGGTTGACGAGTTTGTGACTCATACAATCCAGTATCATTAAAAAAACCAGCCGAACTATAATAATATGAAAGTTGATAAGGATCTGCAGTCCCTCCTACTTCAGCATAATTCGCTCTTAATTTCCAGAATTTTAACCAATCTGTTCTTAATAATTCTGAAAGAATAAGTGAACCTGTAACAGAGCCATATTTATATAAGTTATTTTCTTTTGGAAGTGTAGAACTCTGATCAATACGATAAGTAGCATCTAGGTAAAAAATCTTATGAAAATCAAAAGAAGCCGAAGCATACCAAGAATTTGTTTGAGTGGTATACTCATTTTCTGCCGGAGCCAAAGTTGGAGCAGCAGAATTGGATAAGCTATAAATCCCTCTTAATACCAATCCACCTTCGGTAGAACCATAAAGTGAATTAAAATAATTTCTTCTTATTGTTCCTCCTAATATTCCACCTACGTTAATATTATCGGTAATATTAAATTTATAATTTCCGATCAAATCATAATTTGTTTCTGTTTTAAGAATATCCTGTCTTGAATAACCAGATTCAACCGAATTTCCAGAAGCTCCAAAACTTTGTGCAAGAGATCCTACAGCTAACCTATTTTCAATACCTAAATTATATCTATCGTAAGAAACTTTTCCTGTAACACTGAAATTCTTATTAAACTCATAATTTAAGTTCAAAATATTAAAACTCCTATTTCTTTTATCAGATGGATAATTTTCATAGACCTGGAAATAAGGATTATTCCAAAAGATCGGTCTTAAATTACCTGAATCATAATAATTCCAAGTAACATTACCATAACTATTAGCCTCTGTCGGATTGGCGAGATTTCTAAAATAAGCATCTCTTAATGCGTATACGTCAACATTGGTTTGCCACCATTGTCTAAAACCAGAGATTAAATTATCAGAATAACCAGTAGTATTTCTTCCTCTCGTATCTTGTAGGGTAAAAGTTGAATAAAAAGATGCAGACAATTTTTCTGTCAAATCATAATTTATCTTTAGTGAGAGCGTATTTTTAGATAATTTTGAATTAGGCATAAGTCCATTTGCCGTCATATTATCATAAGAGAACATCACATTTTTATTCTTTACTCCTTTTTGAAGAGTAATCGTATTTGAAAAAGTAAATGGTGTTTCAAAAAATTTGATTGGTCCATTTTCAGCCGCTACCCAAGGTTTTGCTTTTCCAAAATTAGGAGAAGTTGGGTCTAAAGAATCCCAATGATATACTAACAAATTTGGATCAAATGCAGGTCCCCATGACGCATCTTCTGCAAAATTAGCAAAATTAAGTCCATCTGGAGCTGGTCCTTCAGTATAAAACGATGGATCGTAACCACCACCGTACTTATCTTGATACTCAGGAAAAGTAGATCTATCTATAAAACCTGCTTGTACACCAGAAGACCAAGTAACACCCCAACTACCATCATCTTTGCCTTTTCCATTTTTTGTCGTAATCAATATCACACCATTCAGCCCTCTTTCACCATATAGAGCTGATGCAGCAGCACCTTTCAAAACATTTATAGAAGCAACATCTTCTTGATTGATGTCAGAAAGTGCATTCCCATAATCAAATGAATTACCAAATGTAGTTTGGTTATTAACTGGTGAACCATCAATTACAACCAGCGGTGAACTTCCTGAAACTCCTTTTACACCACGAATAAGCAAATTTGCGGAGCCACCAAAATTACTGGTTGTTGTTACATTTAAGCCTGCAACTTTTCCTGAAAGTTGTGCTGCAATATTTCCTGTGTTCGTAGTTCCTTCTGATAAAACTTCAGACTTAATTTCTTGTGAGGCGTATCCCAAAGATTTTTTCTCTCTCTTAATACCAAGGGCTGTTACTACTACCCCCTCAATATCTTTCGTTAGCGTGTCTTTTTTCTTCTGTTGTGCATCTACCATCACAAAAGTTGAACTCAAAACCACTGCTAAAACGCTTGTTGTTAGTTTCTTCATATCAAATTAAATTTTTCATTGTTACAAAATTGCAAAAATTAATTAATACCCCAAAATTTTTAGTTAACAAATTCTTAAAAATTACCTATTTTTGCCATATATCTATGTTTTATATAAAAAATAAGAGAGAAATTATGAGATTGGCAAAAAAATGGTCAAATTACTACATAGAAGCAGGTTGCGATGAAGTTGGTCGTGGTTGCTTGTGCGGTCCTGTTGTAGCTGCCACTGTAATAATAAATGATAATTTTAAGCAAAATTTAGTTAATGATTCTAAAAAATTAACTCCCAAAATTAGATTAGAATTAGATGATTATATTAGAGAAAACGCTTTAGATTTTGCCATTGCAGAACTTCCACCTGCATTTATAGATCAGCACAATATTTTGCAAGCAAGTATTCATGCAATGCATTTGGCTTTGGATCAATTAACGGTACGTCCTGAACTTATTTTGGTAGACGGAAATCGTTTTCACCCGTACCAATTTATTCCACATCAGTGCATTATAAAAGGGGATGCCAAATTTCTATCGATTGCTGCAGCTTCTATTTTAGCTAAAAATTACAGAGATAAATTGATGATGGAATTACACGAAGAATTCCCACAATATGGCTGGAACCGAAATATGGGCTACGCAACCAAAGATCACCGGGAAGCATTAATTAAGTTCGGACCAACCAAATACCACCGAAAATCTTTCAGATTAGATTATAGTAAACCAAAACCCGTCAAAATAAAAAAACCAAATTCTGAAAACCTATTATTTTGAAAAATGACAAATTACCAACTTTTCTCTATTATTTTTCTTTAAAAATTAATGATGGGTAAACTTCTTTTGCCGTTATTGTTCCAAAAACCTATTTGTAAGCCTTTAAAATCGGTGCATTTATTTATTACCGCGATTTGAACACCTCTGCATTTCACTCCTACATTAGCAAATGTAGCTATGGCAATTCCTTTTTGGGTATGATGAATATTGTACAATGGTGATATCGAAATTCCATTAATAACAGAAGGAGCTGAAATATTGCTCGCAATATTTACTTCAATTCCATTGGTAATTGTAGGCTCCATATTGATGATTGATAGTTGCAAACCATTAATTTTGTTCATTTTTTCAGGGAGCGTCTTATTTTCCAACTCTACAAAAGACCAATTATCAATATCAGGAAGATTCATTACAATCAAAAACGGAAAAAAAGCACCCAACAAATTGAAACCCAAACCAACTCCATTCACTTTTTTTGGCGAAATTTCTTGATCCATTTCATCGAAGTATTTTACTAAAATACCATTCACGTTTTTAGTGTTTTTTGATGGCGAAAAGCCAATAATTTTTGGTTTTTTCTGTAAAGTACTGTCCGAACATTTTTGTGGGAAATATAGGTTACAAAACAAGGTGGTAGAAACCACCACTAGTAATTTTTTCATAGGTCTGATTTTAAATTATTAATCAGACAAAAGTATTTCTACAGATTCAGAAAAAAATTGATTGAAATCAAGACTGAAAAAAATTACTCATCTTTTTTAGATGGTACCAAGAAAACATCTAGCAAACCTTCTGGTAATTGCATAGAAATTTTTTTGTTCTCTCGATCTATTGCCAAAATCCAATCTTTAATAATCGGAATTATGATTTCTGTTTCGCCTAATTTTAGTAAAAAATAATGTTGTGCTGTTTGATCATTGATGGATTGTATTACTCCGCAAGATTCTTGGTTTTCATCCAAAATTTCAAATCCAATCACTTCGTGATAGTAGAATTGTTTACCTGTAAGTTTTGGCAAGGTAGAAAGTGGCAAATACACTTCTTTACCAAGTATTTGGTTGACCAAAGTTTCAGTTGAATTTTTGAAAAATAGATTCAGTGCATCGTATTTACTCCAAGATCGTTTTTCTATGAAAAACGGCACCAACAAACCATTGATTTCAATGAAAACCGAAGCCAAATTTGCATAAAATTCTGGTTGATCAGTATCGAGTTTCAGAATTACATTTCCTTGTAATCCGTGTCTGCGTGTAATTCTTCCTAAAAAATAGCAATCCTCTTTTTTCATAGCACAAATATAATTTCTTTTAAAATAATAGAGACGCAATTGCTTGCGTCTCTACTCTATTAATTTTGTATAAACTATTAAGCTTCTGGAGTTTCTTCTTTAGCTTCTTCTGCAGCTGGTTCTTCAACTACTTCTGCAACTGGAGCAGCTTCTTCTGCAACTTCTGCAACTGGAGCTTCTTCTGCAACTTCAGCAACTTCTTCTACAACAGGAGCATTTGCAGCTTCTTGAGCCGATTTTGCTTCTGCTTCTGCTTTTGCAGCAGCATCTATTCTGTCTTGGTTTACTTTTGCTTCTGCTTCCAATGCTGCTTTCTTAGCTGCTTTATCTGCTTTAGACAAACCTTCTTTTTTGTTTTGTACTGCTTTTTCTTTTTCTTCTAACCAAGCTGCAAATTTTTTATCTGCATCTTCTTGGCTGAAAGCACCTTTTGCAACACCACCTTGTAAATGTTTTTTCAACAATGCTCCTTTATAAGACAAAATTGCTCTTGCTGTATCAGATGGTTGTGCTCCATCATTTAACCATTTTACCGCTGCATCTACATCTAATTCTATAGTTGCAGGATTGGTGATTGGATTGTAAATTCCTAATTTTTCAATAAATTTACCATCTCTTCTAGCTCTTGCATCGGCTACTACAATGTGGAAAAAAGGTTTTCCTTTTTTACCGTGTCTTTGTAATCTGATTTTTACTGACATACTTTTTTTGATTTTGTGGGAACTCGTCCCGTTAATTATTTTTAAGGGTGCAAAGATAGAAAAAATTTTCGATTCAGTAAAATTTTGTTGGAGAATAGGAATCGCAAGTTTTTAAAATAAAAATGGATGATTTTAAAGTAAAAAAATGATCATTTTCAAATCTTCAAATTTTCAAATTACCCAATCATTCCCATATAAAAAAGTCCAATGCAGCGCTGATTTTCTTCTAATTTCAAAAATTCTGAAAGATGATTAATGACATTGTGCGAACTCCAATAACAGCCGACTTTGTTCACCGTACAAGTTAGGTACATATTTTGAACTGCCATTGCAACGGCACAGATTTCTTCGAATTCTGGAACCAAACCACTTAAACTTACTACTATTGGAATTACAGCATCACTTTGTGAAATTTTCACAGCAAAATCATCGTACTTTTTTTGTAGGAAAAGAAGTTTTGGCGTGTTTTCTTGATATATTTTTTGGAGTTCTGTTCCTAAATCTGTCAGTTCTTCATTCTGTAAAATTTTGAATCTCCATGGTTTTGTTTTCTTGTGATTGGGTGCAAATTGTGCAGAATTTAGAATTTCTTGCAAAATATTTTCAGGGATTTTTTCTCCGGAATATTCTTTCGGATATATGCTTCTTCTGCTTTCTATAATTTGTTTTAATATTTCTGGATTGGTCATTTTTTTAGTTCAAGGTTCAAAATTGTAAGTATAATATGAGTTTTTTGGTTTAATAATGTTCTGATTTTCATCTTTCTTAATTCATAACTATACTTCATAACTCAAAAAATCTCTTCAATTTTTTGGTGGATATTGTTTAATACAAATTCGTCTCCTACTTTTTTACCCAACATGATTTTTGACATCGGACACTCCAATGAAATGGCGTAAAATCGATCGTTTTCATAGAAAAATTCTCCCAACGAAACCGAAATATAAAATCGTGCTTTATTAGTGATTACCAACGAGCCAAGTTGAACTTTATCAGAAGTAGTATTAATTACTTTCAACATTTGTTTTTGCATATTTTTCACGGCAAACATTTGCTTATCTAGATGATAAATTTCTTCTTGGATTTCTTCTCTTATAGAATCATAATTTGAAGTTTTCTTTATTTCTCTGCTTGCTTCTAAGGTAAAATCGAGATAAAAATCAAGTGTTTTTATCTTGTTCAAAATTTGTACTGTAACGTAGTTTCTTATACTTTCTTTATTATACTTTTTGTTCTGCATTATCACTTTTCTGCACCAAATATAAAAACAAAAAACCTTCCAAAAAAATTGAAAGGTCTTCTATAATTTATTATTGAAAATTATTTTTCAGAAATTTCTTTCAATTTTTCCAAACCTTCTCCGTAAGATTTTCCCATCATGTAATCCATAAATGGTTTTCCAAGATTAGATGGATATTCCATCGTTGCATCGAGGTTCCAAGTAACTTTGGTTCCGTTTCCTTCTGGTGTAAGCACAATATCCGAAGTAGCATCACCTTGTCCTTCAAAAGCCATTTTGGTGGTTTGTTTTTGGTTCGGAACCAATGCTGTGATTTCCTGACAACCATTTCCAACATCTGGTTTTTCGCTTTTCCAACAGTGTTTATCACCAATTTGACCTGAAACTCCAGAAAAAGTAGATTTTACATTCGGGTCTAGTTTCATCCAAGGATTCCATCCATTGAATGCTTTCATAGAAGAAATGTGTGGATAGATTTTCTCAGCCGGAGCATTAATCACGATAGATTTTTCATAATGGTATTTTTCACCAATCAAAAACATTGCAATTACTAAAATCACCACAATTGCCAACAAAATTTTTAGAAATTTTTTCATAGTTTATAAATTTTAGAATTATCAAAGATAAATATTTTGTTTTTAAGTAAATTTGCGATGCAAAATCACTTTGTCAAAGTTCAAATTTTCGAAGAAAATAATCTTTGACAAAGTTTAAAAAATAAATTTAAAAAATGACCAACCCACTTTTAAAAACATTCTCTACCAAATATCATTCTGCACCTTTTAATGAAATTAAAGAAGAGCATTATTTGCCTGCTTTCAAACAATTAATTGATGAAAGTTTGGCGGAAATTGATGCAATTGTTGCAAATACAGACGAACCTACTTTTGAAAACGTGATTGAAAAATTGGCGTATTCCGGTGAACAATTAGATGTGGTTTCCAGTATTTTTTTCAACCTTAATTCTGCGGAAACCAATGATGAAATGCAGAAATTGGCTCAAGAAATCTCTCCAATTTTAACGGAATATTCTTCAAAAATTTCACAAAATTCTGCTCTTTTTGCAAAAATTAAAAAAGTGTTTGATGATAAAGAAAAATATCAACTCAACGAAGAGCAAGAAATGCTTCTGAATGAGACTTACAAAGGTTTTGTGAGAAATGGCGCGCTTCTGAACGATGCCGACAAGAAAAAACTGGAGCAAATTAATATGGATTTGTCTTTGAAATCGCTTCAATTTGGTCAAAATGTATTGGCAGAAACCAATAATTATTTCAATCATATCACGAGAAAAGAAGATTTGCACGGAATTCCCAATGCAATTTTGGAACAATATGCAGAAGATGCGAAAGATCGAAATCTAAACGGCTACGTTATAACTTTGCAATATCCAAGTTTTGTACCTTTTATGACGTATTGCGAAAACCGAGATCTTCGCAAAGAATTGGCTTTGGAAAATGGCAGAAAAGCCTTTAAAAATAATGAATTTGATAATCAAAATTTAATTAAAGAATTGGTACAACTTCGTGGTGAAAAGGCAAAAATTTTAGGTTTTGAAAATTTTGCCGCTTATGTTTTGGAAGAACGAATGGCGAAATCACCTGAAAAAGTCTTCAATTTTTTGAATGAATTGCTTGAAAAAGCAACGCCTTTTGCAAAAAAAGAAATCGAAGAACTGAAATCATTAGCCAAAAAAGATGGTATTGAGGAAATGCAAAGTTACGACCACGCTTTCTACGCCGAAAAACTGCGAAAAGCGAAATATGACTTGAACGATGAAGAGTTGAAACCTTATTTCGAACTCGAAAAAGTGCAACAAGCTGTTTTCGATTTGGCAGGGAAACTCTATAATTTGGAATTTGTAGAAACTCAAGATATTCAAAAATATCACGAAGATGTGAAAACGTATGAAGTTTATGAAGTTGGAAGTTGGAAGATGGAAGATGGAAGTGAAACCAGAAACTCGAAACCCGAAACTCGCATCAAAGCATTGCTTTACGCAGATTACCACCCAAGAAAAGGAAAACGAGCAGGAGCTTGGATGACGAGTTTCAGAAATCAGCACCAAAAAAATGGCGAAAATTTTCGTCCGCACATTTCGGTGGTGTGTAATTTTACAAAACCGACGAAAGATGCGCCGAGTTTATTGACATTTCAGGAAGTGACGACGCTTTTCCACGAATTTGGGCACGCTTTGCACGGAATTTTAGCCAATACACAATATCCGAATCTTTCTGGAACATCTGTAAAATGGGATTTTGTGGAACTTCCATCACAATTTATGGAAAACTATTGCTACGAACCTGAATTTTTGAAAACTTTTGCAAAACACTATAAAACAGGCGAAATTTTACCTGACGAAAAAATTCAGAAAATTTCGGAATCAAAAAATTTTATGGAAGGTTACCAAACTTTGCGACAACTCGGTTTCGGAATTTTGGATATGAAATACCACTCTGAAAACGCACATTCGTTGGATGTAAATTCGTTTGATGTGAAAAAATTTGAAGACGAAGCAACCAAAAACACGCAATTGTATCCTAAAAATCCTGAAACAGCAATGAGTCCGAGTTTTTCACATATCTTCCAAGGTGGTTATTCTGCAGGATATTATTCGTACAAATGGGCAGAAGTTTTAGATGCAGATGCTTTTCAATATTTTAAAGAAAATGGAATTTTCAATAAAGAAATTGCAGACAAATTTAAAATTTTACTTTCTTCGGGCGGAACAAAAGACCCAATGAAATTGTATGTAGATTTCCGGGGAAGTGAACCAAAAGTAGAGAGTTTACTGAAAAGAGCTTTTGGTTGAAAAAGAATTTGAGTGATTGAGTTGAAAAATTTGAAAATGGATTTTAAAAATTTTGAATAAAATCTGCTAGAATTATTAAAAAAAATATTAATGACTTGCCCTTGTTGTTCAGAGAAATCATACGAAGAATGTTGCAAACCGTTTCATTCTAAAGAGAAAGTTGCACCAACTTCAGAAAAACTGATGCGTTCTCGCTATTCTGCTTTTGCCTTTCCGAATGGTGAATATCTTTGGGAAACTACACTTCCCAGCAAAAGGAAATTTCACAATAAGACAGATTATGAAAACTGGGGAAAAGAAAATACTTGGACAAAGCTAGAAATTATACAATCTAACGAAAAAGAAGTTGAATTTAAGGCCTATTTTACTGATAAATTCAGAAAAGAGCAAATTCATCACGAACTTTCGACTTTTAAAAAAATAGATAATAAATGGTTTTATGTTTCAGGAAAATTTTTAGAATAAGGATTCTAAGAAAGTGATAATTGTTTATTTGCAAGTAATTGTTAATATCAGACAAAAAAAATCTACTATCTAATATCTGATGTCTAAAATCTATCTTCTTTCTTCTTCTGTCTCAAAACATACAAATACAGACTTTCTACTTTTGCTCGAGCCCAATCTGTTTTCCGAAGAAATTTCAAAGAAGAATTAATGCTCGGATTATCGGTAAAACATTTGATATTAATCTGCTTTCCTAACTCTTCAAAACCATTGTAATAATCGACCAGTTCTTCTAGAATGACATCTAATCTTTTTCCGTGTAAAGGATCTTTAGAAGGTTGTTGCATAGAATTTAGTCTAAAATAATGAAGATTTAAAAAAAAAATTTAAAAAAAATTATTGCTGATTTTGTGTATTTACTGCTTGATTTCTGGCTTTCGCAAGCATTACTATTGAAACTAATCCCAAAACCAAAGTCATTACCAATTGCATGGTGTGAGAAATAAATGCGTACGAAAGTCCAACTTCACCACCAACTTTCGGATCCAGATTCATAGATAAATAGAGAGCAGAAATTCCTAATTTCAGTGCGAGATGAAAAGCGCCAATTCCACCAGAAGCAGGAACCATCATTCCAAAAGTACCAACTACTAAAATGAAAAATCCATCTGCAACCGTAAAATCAGCAGTTTCTGGCAATGCAAAACAGACCAAATACGCTGCAAAAAAATACGACACCCAAATTGCAAGAGAAAGCAAAATGAATTTCCCTTTCTTTTTCAGTAAAAAAATAGATTGTAATCCTTCTAATACGCCTTTTCCAAATCCTAAAAGTTTTTCTTTTTTAAATATAAATAAATAGACTACTACAGCTATAACAATAATTACAATAAATATTTTTAAATAAAAATAGAATCCATCTAAATCAGAAATACCCATTTTCATTAGGTAATTTTCAAAAAAATTGGGTTCAACTATTTTAGTTTTCTTCTTTTCTTCGGTTGCTGATTGATAAAACGACAGAATCGCATCATATTTAAATAATAAAGTAAGCACCAAAAATCCCAGCATACAAACAAAATCTACCACCCTTTCTAAAATAATGGTACCAAAAGATTTCTCTACCGGAACTTTCTCTACCCCGAAAAGTGCGGTAGAACGCGCCAATTCTCCACTTCGTGGAATGGTGAGATTCATGAGATAACCAAAAGAAATCGCCCAGAAAGAATTGCTGGTAGAAATTTGGTAACCAATTGGTTCTAGCAACAAATTCCAGCGAACTGCCCGAAACCAATAAGCCAAAATTGCAAAAATCATAGCTCCAAAAACCCAAAAATAATTGGCTTTTGCCAAAGATTCTTTAATTTTTGCAATGTCTAAATCACGCAAAGCCAACCACATAAATAGCCCAGCAAAAGCCAATGAAATTACGATGGTGAGAATGGTTTTGGTAGAATTTTTTGCGTTTTGATTTTCCACAAATAAGTAATATCCGCAAATTGCGATTAAAAAATTAAGTTAAAAGATTGGTTTTCTCATTAGGAAAAACAATTTTCGGTTGAAAATTTTTGGCTTCTTCTACCGTCATTTGCGCATAGGAAATAATGATGATGACGTCCCCTTTTTGAACCTTTCTTGCAGCAGGACCATTCAGACAGATTTCGCCGGATTTTCTTTTGCCTTTTATAACATAGGTATCAAAACGTTCCCCATTGTTCACATTCACAATGTAGACACGTTCCCCAACTACCAAACCAGCTGCATCTATAAGATCTTCATCTATGGTAATACTGCCTATATAATTAAGATCAGAGGCTGTTACAGTAACACGATGAATTTTAGATTTAAAAACTTCTATTAACATGTGGCAAATTTAAATATTTTCTACTGAACTTGTACTACCACCTATTCCTAAAAAAGAAAAAGAAAATTTTTCTATAATTTTCAACATCAAACAACTATTAATAAAAAAAACACATCAATAACGCGTTATTATTTACAAAAACGTAATAGATTTTGATTTTCATAATTTCCACCTGTCAATTAAAAAAAACACTAAAACTCAACAGTCATGGTATTTTAGCACAATATTACCACTCCAAAAGTGCCTTTTTTCAACGCGTTATTAATTATGAAATTACAGATTGTTTTGTGAATTTTATATTGTATTATTTAATTCTATTAAAAAAATTTGCATTTTCTGAAAAATGTTTTATATTTGCTAATAACAAAATTAACTTTTAAATAAATTATTATGAACAAGTCTGAATTAATCGATGCAATCTCTAAAGATGCAGGTATCACTAAAGTTGCTGCTAAAGCTGCTTTGGAATCATTTATCTCTAACGTGACTTCTACTCTTAAGAAAAAAGATGGTAAAGTTTCTTTAGTAGGTTTCGGAACATTCTCTGTAGCTGAAAGAGCTGCAAGACAAGGTATCAATCCTGCAACTAAAAAACCAATTAAAATTGCTGCTAAAAAAGTTGCTAAATTCAAAGCTGGCGCTGATTTAGCTGGTGCTGTAATGGGTGCAAAAAAATAATTATCTTTACAGATTACATAAAAAAAATCCCGCAATTGCGGGATTTTTTTATGGTGCTAATCGCGTGATTTCCCAATCGAAATCAATGGTCAAAGTATAAAGAATCCGATCATGCAAACGATTGGGTCTACCTTGCCAAAACTCAATCTCATAAGGTTTTGCAAGGTAACCTCCCCAATTTTCCGGTCTCATAATTTCTTTGGATTCGTAGTATTTTTCTGCATTTTTAAGTTTTTCTTCCAAAAATTCACGATTGGGAATCACTTCGCTTTGTGGTGAAACCAAAGCTCCAAGCTGACTTCCTCTTGGTCGAGATGCAAAATAACCATCACTCAAATTTTCAGGAATCTTCTCTAAATGTGCTTTTATAATAATTTGTCGCTCTAGATTTGGCCAAAAAAAATGTAAGCAAGCCAAATCATTTTTAGCCAAAGATTTCCCTTTTCTGCTATCATAATTCGTATAAAAAATAAAACCTTCCCAAGTATAAGCTTTAAGCAAAACCATTCTGGTTCTAGGACATTGGTCAGCTTCTACCGTAGAAACCGACATTGCATTGGCTTCAGAAATTTGGGGATTTTCTTCAGCTTCTAGAAACCAATCTCTAAATTGCTCTATTGGATTTTTTTTTATCTGATTTTCAAGCAATTGAGATTTTTCGTAAATTTTCCTTTTGTCATGCAGATTTTCCATGTAATTTTTTATTATTTTTGGATAAAGGTTCTAATTGAACACTTAATTTATTATCTATGAATCCATCTTACAAAGGTAAAATATTAATTTCCACGCCCGATATTTCTGGCGATATTTTTTCCAGATCGGTAGTTTTGGTAATAGAACACAATGCAGATGGTGCTTTTGGATTAATTCTCAACAAAAAAAGTCCGACTGTAAGTTTACGATTACTAGAAATTTTAGGCATAGAAATACCTGTGTACGAAGGTGGACCTGTAGAACAAGACAAAATTTTATTTCTATTGAAAAACAATTCTATTGTAGAAAATTTTGTTGAAATTTCTGAAGGTTATTATTTTACCCAAGAAATAGATGCTGTAATTTCAGCACTTATTGATCACAAAATTTCACCGGGAGAAATAAAAGTATTATCCGGATATTCTGGTTGGTCTGCAAAACAATTAGATAGTGAAGTTCAGCAGAAAATGTGGACTGTAATAGATGTGTACAATTTGGATTACACCCAAGAAAATGACCAAAATCTTTGGAAAAATATGATGGAAAAATTGGGTGGCGAATTTCTACTTTTTGCCAATTCACCAGAAGATGTTTCTATGAATTGATGTCGACTAATTTACCAAAAAAAATAATTTTAACAAATTTTACCTTTTGTTTAGAAATATTTAAGAAAAGAATCTCGTTTAATTAATAGATTTTCACATTCATATCTTATAAAAACTCGGCAAAATGCATTGCAAAATGTAGTTTGTCGGGTTTATCAATTTTAGAGGGATTGTTTCCAGACTATGTGGTAAAAAATGGTGCAAAAAAAGCTTGAAAAAGCTCATCATTATTA
>CALFIE010000051.1 GCA_937876095.1 uncultured Flavobacteriales bacterium
GCTGGTGGAAATCCTGATAAAGTGTTCAAAACTTAAACATAAAAAATGGTCGGATTTTCTTCCGACCATGACTACCTCTTAGCCATCTTTTTAAAATTTTTAGAAAAAAGAGCTCAAACACGCCGCTCAATCTGGGGCGCAGTTTGGCACACAGAATCAAGGGGTTTTCATAAAATTGACTTTCCATTTTCTTTTGGTCAAAAAAATCGTATTTTTAGGCAAGAAATAAAATCTAAAAATTAGAAATGTTTTTAACTGAATGTCCACGAGACGCCATGCAAGGTTGGGGAGAATTTATTCCCACTCAAAAAAAAATTGATTACATTAATGCATTGATGGAAGTAGGCTTTGATGTACTTGATTGTGGAAGTTTCGTGTCGCCAAAAGCCATTCCTCAAATGGCAGATACTAAAGACGTAATCCCAGAAATTCAGAAAAAAAATAACACCAAAATTTCTGTCATCGTAGCCAATCTTTCTGGTGCAGATCGAGCTTTGAAACATCAAAATATTGATATTTTAGGGTTTCCTTTTTCTATTTCGGAGACATTTCAGTACAGAAATACCAATAAAAATCAGGAAGAAGCTTTCGATGAAGTAGCAAAGATTTTAGAAATTTCTAAAGAGGAAGCGATACAAGAATTTTCCGAAATGAGTGAGATAAAAACTCAAATTGAAGATAAAGAAGAGGAAGAAAGGTTACATGAAGAGCGTAGAAAAATTATTGATATTTCTGTTTCGCATCAAACAACAGAAGAAAATTCTGGGGAACAATTAATGCATGGTGAAATTGCAAAAATTGTAGAATCCGTTTTCGATCTAAGACCTTATGCAATTGAGCAAAACTTGAAGTTAAGAAATCCTATTTACCAGGAAACCGCTTCTTACGGACACATGGGAAGAGATTCTTACGTTGCCAACAAAACCTTCAACAAGGGGAAATCAAACGAGCTTACCGTAGAAAATCTAGAATTTTTCACCTGGGAAAAACTTGACAAAGTAGCTGATGTGAAAAAAGCGTTTAATCTATAATCGCAATCAATTATATCTAATAAAAACCTCAAATATCCTAATAGAATTTGAGGTTTTTAGTTTATCTTAAAAAAAATCAATAAGAAATATTTTGGCAAAACCTCGCTTTTTGCATATTTCTTTTTTTGCATTACCAGCAAAACTCAATACACCACACATACGATGTTGTTTTTCAAGATTTTGGTAAATAAATTGCATTTTTTTTGATTTTTTTTAATGAAAACTTAACTTTTTTTATATATTTGTATCCAATAATCACTAAAAAAGTATCTATCGATTCAACTTTACTTTATTAATTCGCAGAAAACTCCTTTTTGGAAATGTTTCCAATCAGATATTTGTTTTTTTATTAAAGTAGAGATATATGAAAAACCTTACAGATAGTTCACTAATTTTAGCCTTCCAGAACGGTAACGAAAACGCGCTCGAGTTTTTAATCAAAAGACATCAGCAAGATCTTTTCACCTTCATCTATTACAAATTACTAGATCATGATTTGGCAAATGATGTATTTCAGGACACTTTCATGAAAATCATTGTTTCTCTGAAAGAAGGTAAATATGTAGAAGATGGCAAATTCATAGTTTGGGCAAAACGCATAGCTCATAATTTAATAATCGATTATTTTAGAGTGAAATCTAAACACCAAAAAGTGTCTGAAACCACCTATGTTAACGATGAGTTTTCGATTTTTGACCTTATAAAAGAGCCAGAAGAAAATATAGAAGACCGACTTATCAGCAACCAGATTAATGATGATTTGCTCAAAATGCTTGATTTTTTACCAGAAAACCAACAAGAAGTCATTAAATTACGTTTTTTTGATGGATTAAGTTTCAAAGAAATTGCAGATCAGACAAATACAAGTATCAATACCACTCTTGGTAGAGTGCGATATGCGCTTATTAATTTAAGAAAAATAATGGAAGATCACCACATTATTTTAACTCGCTAAACAATAATTTTTTTTCTGTGGCGTTCTACTACAAATATCAGAATACGCCTATGAAAAAAAACGACTTTTTGAAAAAAACAACAACCTTGTTGCCGAGAAAATCAACCATCGATTTTTTGGTGAATTTCTCCAAGACTACTGCGATTATGAAAACTAAAAACGTCGCTTTTTTAGTTTCTAAAAATTAAGTCAAAATATTTTGATTACTTTTGTGCCTTATGAAAATTCGGCACATTTTTTTTGACCTAGACAATACACTTTGGGATCACCGCAAAAACGCTTTGCTTACACTTCAACAACTTTTCGACCGAAAAGAAATTTCACAAAAATTCGACATTTTATTTGATGATTTCCATACGAAGTATGATGAAATTAATGAAGATTTATGGATCAAAATAAGAGACGGAATCATCAACAAAGATTTCTTGCGAAAACACCGTTTTTACGATACTTTTCTGTATTTTGGTGTTGATGATGAACAACTTGCAGATTATTTTGAGAAACACTTTTTAGATGAAATCATTGATTTTAATGAATTAATTCCTGGTACTTATGAAATTTTAGATTATTTGAAAGAACAAGGATATCATCTGCACGTAGTTTCCAACGGATTTTACGAAGTTACCAATAGAAAAGTAGAAAAATCTGGGCTCCAAAAATATTTTGAAACGGTGGTAAGTGCAGAAGAAGCAAAAGCAATGAAACCAGATCCCAAAATTTTTGAATTTGCACTACAATTGGCAAATGCACAAAAATCTGAATCGATTTTTATAGGGGATGACTGGATTGCCGATGTAAAAGGTGCACAAAATTTTGGAATGGAGGTGATTTTCTACGATGCTCTGCAAAAATTTCCCCAAGAAAATGGGCTGAAAATGGTTCAAAATCTTGAAGAAATTAAAGCGTTTTTGTAGATAAAAACCTTTCAGATTTCTGAAAGGTTTAACTTACAATTGATAACTCAAAACTCATTGCTACAAAATTACACGCCCAAACTCAATCTCGTTCTTTTCAGCGTTTCAGAAGCAATTTTGCGGGTTTTTTCAGCGCCTTTTTGTAGTTTTTCTTCCAATTCTGGGAGATTGTTCATATAATAATTAAACTTTTCTCTTTCGATTTTATATTTATCCAAAATTAAATTCAACAATTCGGTTTTTGCGTGTCCGTATCCGAAATTTCCTACCAAATATTTTGCACGAAGTTCTTCGGTTTGTTCGGGAGTTGCCACCAATTGATACAATGCAAAAACTTTGTCGGTTTCCGGATCTTTTGGTTCTTCCAGAGATTTAGAATCGGTTTCTATGCCCATAATTTGTTTTTTCAATTCTTTTTCGGGCAAGAAAACATTGATGATGTTTCCTCGGGATTTTGACATTTTTTGTCCATCTGTTCCCGGAACATATTTCGTATCTTTTTGCAATTCAGCTTGTGGAAGTACAAAAATTTCAGATTTCATTTGATGATTGAATCTCGCACCAACATCTCTTGCCATTTCCAGATGTTGCAACTGATCTTTACCAACCGGAACAATTTCTGCGTCGTACAACAAAATATCTGCTGCCATCAACATTGGATACGTGAAAAGTCCCGCATTTACATCTTCTAAACGGTCTGCTTTATCTTTGAAAGAATGCGCCAAAGTCAATCTTTGGTACGGGAAAAAACACGAAAAATACCACGATAATTCGCACACTTCGGGAATGTCTGATTGTCTGTAAAAGAACACTTTTTCAGTATCTAAACCACAAGCTAACCAAACTGCGGCTGTTTCGTAAGTGTTTTTTCTAAGTTCTTCCGCATTTTTAATTTGTGTAAGCGAATGCAGATTGGCGATAAACAAAAACGATTCGTTTTCGGGGTTTTTAGATAATTCTATGGCAGGAATAATTGCTCCCAAAAGATTTCCGAGGTGCGGTGTTCCTGTTGCTTGTATTCCGGTGAGAATTCTTGGCATTTTTCTATGATTGATAAATGGTTTTGTAATCATGCAAAAATAGGGAAATATACAACTTTGACAAAGATTTCTTTGCTTCGCAAAAATTTTGTCAAAGTGCGAAAAAGCTAACTTTTGAGTGCGGCAATTTCGTCTCTGAATTTGGCTGCCAAAATAAAATCGAGGTTTTTAGCAGCATTTTCCATGGCTTTTTGTTTTTCGGCAATCAGTTTTTCAAGATTGGCATCACCATAAACTGCTCTTTCTTCTGCCACTTTTTTGATGATTTCTTTCTGTGTATACGTTGCATCTGGGAAATCCTTGCTTCTACCAACCAAATGTTCAGATATTTTTTTGTTGAGCGGAGTCGGAACTTGGTGATGTTCTACGTTGTATTTCGTCTGTTTTTCTCGTCTGTAGTTGGTTTCGTCTATACAAGCTTGCATAGATTTCGTTATTTTGTCGGCGTACAAAATGGCTTTTCCGTTTACATTTCTTGCAGCACGACCAACTGTCTGAATCAGTGATCTTCTGGAGCGTAACATCCCTTCTTTGTCGGCATCTAAAATTGCAACCAAAGAAACTTCTGGTAAATCCAAACCTTCTCTTAGGAGATTTACACCAACCAGCACATCGAAAATTCCGGTGCGCAAATCCTGCATAATTTGTATGCGTTCCAGCGTTTCTACATCTGAGTGAATGTATCGTGTTCTGATTCCAAATTTGGTAAAATATTTGGTGAGTTCTTCTGCCATTTTTTTGGTAAGGGTGGTTACCAAAACACGCTCATCTTGTTCAGCACGAAGTTGTATTTCTTCAATCAAATCATCTATTTGGTTGATGGAAGGTCGCACTTCAATTTCGGGATCCAAAAGTCCGGTCGGACGAATAATTTGCTCGGTGAAAATTCCACCAGATTTTTCTAATTCGTAATCTGCAGGTGTTGCCGAAACATAAATTACCTGGTTTTGCATTTCCTCGAATTCCTGAAATTTCAGCGGTCTGTTGTCCATAGCTGCAGGTAATCTGAAACCATACTCTACCAAAGCTTCTTTTCTGCTACGATCACCACCATACATCGCATGAACTTGACCAATGGTAACGTGACTTTCATCTATCACCATCAAATAATCTTTCGGGAAATAATCCAGTAAACAAAACGGTCTAGAACCGGGCAATCTACCATCTAAATATCTGGAATAATTCTCTATTCCAGAACAATAGCCGAGTTCTTTAATCATTTCTAAATCCAATTCGGTGCGCTCTTGCAATCTTTTGGCTTCGTAAGGTTTATCAATACTATTAAAAAAATCCACCTGTTTTACCAAATCGTCTTGTATATCGCGAATTGCAGCGTGCATAGTTTCTTTGGAGGTTACAAATAAATTGGCAGGATAAATGTTAATCTCATCAAACTCAGAAGTTACATTTCCAGAAATGGGATCAAAACTTTGAATTTTCTCAATTTCATCTCCGAAAAACTGAATTCTAATCGCAGTATCTGCATATGCTGGAAAAACATCTATTACATCTCCTTTTACCCGAAAATTACCACGAGTAAATTCATTAAAACTTCTTGAATAGAGCGCATTTACCAATGAGTGCAGCAATTTGGTTCTGGAAATTTTTTGGTTTTTTTCAATGGAAATCATTGATTTATTGAATTCCGAAGGATTTCCAATTCCGTAAATACACGAAACCGACGCTACAATCAACACATCTCTTCTGCCAGAAAGCAAACTTGCGGTTGCAGAAAGACGAAGTTTTTCTACCTCTTCATTGATGGAGAGGTCTTTCTCAATATACGTTCCGGTAGAAGCAATGTATGCTTCTGGTTGGTAATAATCATAATAACTTACAAAATATTCTACCGCATTTTCAGGGAAAAAATCTTTGAATTCCATAAAAAGTTGCGCAGCCAAAGTCTTATTATGCGCCAAAACCAAGGTCGGTTTTTGCACATTTTTCACAAGATTGGCAATGGTAAAAGTTTTACCAGAACCTGTAACTCCGAGCAAAGTTTGGTATTTCTCGCCACTTTCGATTCCGGTAGTAAGTTTCTCTATTGCAGCAGGTTGATCTCCTGTTGGTGAAAATTCTGATTGTAAGGTGAATTTCATAGTACAAAAATACAAAAACAAACGGGAGAAATTAGGTAGAAATTCATTAGTTAAAAAATAAAAAGCATCAATAATAGTAAAACATTCAGCTACGAAACATTTTTAAAAAATAACTATCTTTGCAACACAAAAAATCTACAAAAAACCAATTTATTATGAAAAAAATAATTACCGGAGTTTTACTAATGACTATTGGTCTAATTTCGGCTCAATCAAATGCTTTCAAAGGAAAAGGCGATACCAAATTTCAGGTAGGTGCAAATTTCCAAAGTGGTGGAACAGGGATTTCTGCATCCCTAGATTATGGGTTGGGTGAAACTTTCTCAATAGGAGCACAAGCTGGTTATTTACTTGGCGCAAAAGAAATTGTTCTTTTGGGAAAACCAAGTTTTACCGATCGGTTTGATATAAAAGCCCGTTTCAATGCCAATCTTGGTAGCGTTTTGAAATTGCCAGAAAATGTAGATGTTTATCCTGGTCTGAACTTAGGATTAAAGAATTTTGGGGGACATCTTGGTGCACGATATTTTTTTGACAAAGGTTTCGGATTATTTTCTGAAATCAATTTCCCGATTGCAAAATATGGGGTAAAATCTGATTATCCATACCTCAACAATCAGTTTGCATTCCTTTTTGGCGTTTCGTTTGATTTATAAAATATTTCAAAAATTTATATTAAAAAACTCCGAGCAAAAACTCGGAGTTTTTTTATTACTTACACCTCCTCTAATTTCACAGTAAAATGTCTTAGAATATCACTTTCCCATGTAATTTGGTATCCTTTGGTAATTTCTTCTCGACGGTCGAAAACATTTTTCATTGCGGCTGCAATATAATTCATATGATTATTGGTATACGTTCTGCGAGGAATTGCCAATCGCACAAATTCTAATTTCGGATACCGATTTTCTCTGGTTTCGGGATCGCGATCTGCCAAAATAGTACCGATTTCTACACCTCTGATTCCGGCTTCTTTATAAATTTCTATGGCTAAAGTTTGTGCAGGATATTCTGCTCTTGGTACTTTTGGTAAAAATTTCAGCGCATCTATAAAAACGGCATGACCACCAATTGGTTGTTGCACAGGAATCCCGAATTCTATCAGTTGGTTTCCTAATAATTCTACTTGCGAAATTCTACTTTCTAAATACGGAAATTCGGTGGCTTCGTCTAATCCTTGTGCAAGTGCAGCCATATCTCGACCTGCCATTCCTCCGTAAGTGATGAATCCTTCGTAAATAATGGTAAAATTAGATGCTTTTCTGAAAATTTCTTCATCATTTAACGCAATAAATCCACCGATATTTACCAAGCCGTCTTTTTTGGAACTCATCGTCATTCCAATTCCGTGAGAGAACATTTCTTTGCAAATTTCTTTGATGGTGTGTTTTTGGTAACCATTTTCTCTCAATTTTATGAAATAAGCATTTTCTGCAAATCTAGCAGAATCAAAAAGTACTGGAATTCCGTATTGGTCAGACAATTTTTTCACGGCTTTTATATTTTCCAAAGAAACGGGTTGTCCACCTGAAGTGTTGCAAGTAACCGTAATCAGACAAAACGGAATTTGCTCTTTTGGATATTTCTGGTACACTTCTTCTAATTTTTTCAGATCAATATTTCCTTTGAATGGATGCGGAATTTCGGTATCGAATGCTTCATCTATCGTGCAATCTACAGCGTGCGCTTTTCTAAATTCTATGTGACCTTTGGTTGTATCAAAGTGTGAATTTCCAGGAACCACGTTGTTTTCTTTCACTAAGACAGAAAACAGTACGTTTTCTGCAGCACGACCTTGATGTGTAGGTAATAGAAAAGGGAATCCTGTAATTTGTTCAACCCGATTTTGGAGTTTATCAAAAGATTTCGAACCGGCATAACTTTCGTCACCTGTCATCAATTCTCCCCATTGTTTATCGCTCATTGCGCCGGTTCCGGAATCGGTAAGCAAATCTATGAATACTTGTGAAGATTTTAGATTAAATAAATTGTAGTGGGCGTTTTTCAGCCAAATTTCTCGGTCGGTTTTTGTGGATTGTTGTATCTCTTCGATCATTTTGATTCGAAAAGGTTCTGCATAAGGTAGTTTCATTTTTATTAAAAATTGAGGTTGAGGTTGATTGAGGTAAAGGTTAAGTTTGAGGTAAAGGTTAAAATAAAGGTTGAGCTAAGTTTGACTATTTTGCAAAAAATCTGCCATGAAATTATTGCTTTACATTTTTGTCTTTGCCTTTACCTTTGTCTATACCTCTATCTTTGCCTTACTCTGGTGCTTTAAATACATTTTTGTCTGAATGGAAACCTGCAACTCCGCCACTAACCGCAAATTTCATTGCTTCGGCTGCGTTCATACCAACTACTGGTACAACATTTTTCTCATCGGTGAGAATTACCCAACCAGAAATTGCGTAAGAATGTGGTAAATATACGGCTACGAAATTCGTTTTATCCATTTCAGAGAAATTTTTCTGGGTGAGAAATCCAATTCGCCAAATTTCGGGATTCTCATCGGTTTTTACCCAAACTGGTTCATTAAATTTCTTCTTGTCTCCTACGAAAGAACTCATCACATCTTTGGTTGGAGTATAAATGTGTTTTACTCCTGGTGTTTTTTCTAGAAAATGATCCAAACTTTCAAAAATTATTTTACCAAAAACAAATTTGTTGAAAAAATATCCTATTGCTGTGATGAAAATGATGAGCGTAACAAAACCAATCCCGTGTCTGTTGAGATTCGGGAAAATTTTTTCGTACGGAATAATGCTATCAATGGTATCAAAGACCACAAATATGATGTACAATGTGGCTGCAATTGGACCAATGATGATGAGACCTTTCAAAAAAGATTTTAGGAAAAGATTCAAATAATGGTCAAAACTTGGTTTTTTCACAGGAGCGGTTTGGTTATTTTTTTTCAAAGATAAAAAATTATGCTTGTGTTTTCAGTCTTAAATATTCTAATATTTTCCAGCCTTTGTCATCTATTTTTTTGATGATTTCGGCGAACAAAATTGCCAATAGTACATTCAACACATAAATCAACACCATCAAAACCCAAATATTCATTTGGTCTTTCAGTGGAGCCACCACAAAATATACTACCGATGAACTCATACCTTGTGCAAAATAATAGAAAATCGCATTTTTACCAACGTAGGTCATAAAACTATCTTTGGAGATTTTCAAACGATTGTGCAACACCAGAACCGTCACCAAAGAAAACAGAGACCAAACAATATACGGAAGTTTTGGCGGGAATTTTTGTTTATTGAGTTTATAGAAAATTTCGTTGCCATAAACACCAACTAAAACAGCAATACTTACAACAACCAACCCATATAAAATCGGCACCATAAAATTTTTGATTTTTTTGCCTTTTAATAAATTCGCAATCAGAAAAACGCCTAAATAATACGCAACATAGCCAACTTGACCACTTGGATAATTGGGTGCAAAATTTTGCGCCACATTGTTACCTATATTGAAATAGATGGTCAATGCAACACAAATCCCAACAAACCAATATAAATGTCTAGGGAAAAATCGTAAAATCAGCACGGCAAAAACCGTAACAATATAGTATACTTTTAAGTACCAAAAACTTCCCATCACCACAGGAAAACTATCGCAATTGCTGTAACTATGTAACCACCAATTTCCTAACATTTCCCAATTGAAAACAGAACCCGAGTTTGGAATACCGTACTTGGTGCCAAAAACGGTGTAATACGATTTCATTCCTTCGGATCCAAAAAAATGGAAGATTCCCAATTTCATAAAACTATCGAGTAAAAAGAGCACCGTCGTGAAAATCATATACGTAATTTGTAATTTCAGCAGTCGGTAAAAGGTTTTTTCTACATTTCCAGAAGAAGTAAGTCCACTTAGTGCGAAAAATACTGGAACATCTATGAGTAAACTCAAAACCCGAACTTCAGTTGGTAAATATAATTGTCCGCTCCAAAATGCGGTGTGAATAAAAATGATAGAAAGTGTTGCAAATCCCTTTGCATAATCTATGTAGAGGTCTCTTTTCATAAATTTTGAAATAACTTGTTCAAAAATACAATAATTAGCAACATATAAAAAAATTTAGGATTATTGTGGATAACTAAAAAAAAAATAGTACTTTTGCACCTCGAATTTATTAACAAAAAATTATAAACAATGTTTGCAATTGTAGAAATAGCAGGGCTTCAATACAAAGTTGAGCAAGACCAGAAGTTGTTTGTAAACCGTTTGAAAGGTGATAAAGGAAGCAAAGTGTCTTTTGACAAAGTGCTACTTACTGTAAACGGAGCAATCACTGTAGGCGCCCCAGCTGTAAATGGCATTTCTGTAGATGCCGAAATTTTAGACCACATCAAAGCTGATAAAGTAATCGTTTTCAAAAAGAAAAGAAGAAAAGGCTACGAAAAGAAAAATGGTCACAGACAATCTTTAACTCAAATTCAAATTACAGGAATTTCTGGTTTTGATGGAGCTAAAAAAACAGCAAAAAAATCTGAAAGCACTGATGCAAAAGCAGAACCAAAAGCTAAAAAAGCAGAAGAGATTTCTGAAGAAGCAGCACCAGTTGCAAAAAAAGCAACCAAAAAAGGAGATTCTCTGGTAAGAATTGAAGGAATTGGTCCGAAAGTAGCAGCAATTTTTGCTGAAGCAGGAATCAACACCTTTGTAGAATTGGCTGGAAAAACCAAAGAAGAATTAGAAGCAATTCTAGATCCTCATGGTCCAATTTATGTTGCGATGGATCCTACAACTTGGCCACAACAAGCACAATTGCTTGCAGATGGTAAAGAAGAAGAATTCTTGGCGCTTACAGAGAAACTAAAAGGAGGAAGACCTGAATAATTTTAACCCAAAAACCTTAATATAAAATGGCACATAAGAAAGGAGTTGGTAGTTCCAAAAACGGTAGAGAATCTCACTCTAAAAGATTAGGCGTGAAGATTTTCGGAGGACAAGAAGCTATTGCCGGAAACATCATTGTAAGACAAAGAGGTACAAAACACCATCCTGGTGATAACGTTGGGATTGGTAAAGACCACACTTTGTTTGCCCTGATTGATGGTAAAGTAGTTTTTAGAAAAAAAGCAAACGATAGATCTTTTGTTTCTATTGAACCAAACGCATAATTGCGATACCAAAATACAATACAAGTCTTAACTTCTAGAAGTTAAGACTTTTTTTTGCAAAAATTTTGATGAAAAAATTCTAACAATTAGAATTGTCGTTAAAAGGTAAACTGAAACCCTGCTTTGATTCCGAATTTATTCACATCGGGATGGTCTAAATAATTGCCTCTCCAGTTGAAATCTATTCGTAAAATTCGGAGATTTCCGAATCCAATATTTTCTATTCCGAAACCATATTCGTAATAGATTTGTTGATCTGGCGCAACATAGGTTTTATTGCCTAAAATGAGGTTTTTAGACTCATTACTAAGTGTTCCGTAAGCTCCTCTGAAAAATGCCAATTCCCGAAATTTCAATTTTTTGATGAGCGGAATGTACGATAGAATTTTCCCGTTGAAATGGTGCTCTAGTTGAACAGTAGCATAAGAGTCTGCCACAAATTCATAATAATTCATTAGCGAAAAAGTATTAGGAATCAGAGCATACGATTGGTTACCAGGAATGATGTTTTGTAAAGCTAAAGGAACCGCATCTAGATTTTTCCCTGCCTCCAGATTTATTAAAATTTTTCCCCAAGTTGACAAGAGAATAGGCTGCTTGTACAGAAATTGTAATTTATCGTAACTAAAATCAGCACCAAGCAAACCTTTCAAACCACGGGTATATTTCAGTACAAAAGTTGGGGCAAGACTGGTGTGTTGGTATCTATCTATGCCATATTGCGAAAATTTTGCTCCCGGTTTTGCTATTAAACTCAGGGTGATATGTGTGTCGTTCAGTTGTTGTTTTATTTGTCCGTTTTCATCTAAAAAATTAAGATTGAATTTTTCTGGATTTGCAGAAGATATGCTTTGCAAAGTGCCATCTAATCTCACCTGGAAGTTTTTCCAGGGATCAATTGCGGTAAAAACATTGGTTTGGTTTACAGAACTGAGTGAAGTGTTGCTCCCAGAAGCAAAAATAGTAGAAGATGCAAAAGAACGAGACATAATTCCGTC
Source organism: uncultured Flavobacteriales bacterium (assembly GCA_937876095.1). GTDB lineage: Bacteria > Bacteroidota > Bacteroidia > Flavobacteriales > Weeksellaceae > CALFIE01. Next base: position 12,176 of record CALFIE010000051.1, read on the forward strand.
GTCTCCAGTTAATTGTGCTCCCAATTGCATAACATCTCTTCTGGTTCCTGCTCCAATCATAAATCGATTGTATTTATTGAACATATATTTCGCTTCGGCTCCGTATTTGAATTGGTGATCTTTGAAACCATAAGCTCCATAACCTTGCACTCTCCATAGATCATTGGTAGAGAAATAGGTTCTTGCTCCCATTCTTAGTCGGGTTCCTTCAACGTCATTAAAACCAAATGTATTGTATAAATTACCAATATCTATACCGTGACCAATGTTGTAAAATCCTGAAGAAAGCGTCTCATAAAACTTCACAATACGGTTGAATTTAGGCACTTTTTGCAATTCATCTAGCATTTTGTACACGCCTCTTTCTGAGGTACTAAGAGAATCCACTCTTGCTGTTTCCCAAAATCCATCGTCTTTTTTGTATGCTTCAGATTCATCCGGATCTTTTTTCTCATCAAAAATAGTATCGTCTATTTTTTGATCAAAAAGGTAATGATGATAGAGCACGCTTCGTTTGGCAATCATGCCTTTTGCATTTTTCATCTTACTTATGAGTGAGAGATCGAGTTGGGTGTCATTTCTGGAAATCAGAAACGTATTTTCATCTGGAGTATCATATTCAAGTTCGGTAGAAAAACCGTTCACAAAATTCACATTTATTTTTTTCACCGAATGTAAAACCGCTCTTACTACTGCGTATTTTTCGGTAGAAATATACAAATCTCCTCTGAAAGCCAATACATCGGTCCGTTTTGGGAAATATTTGATATGAAAACAACTTTCACCTTTTACTTTTAGTGTGTCAATCAAGTTATAATCGTAGGTACTGAAACCATCTGTAGCAACTGGACTTGGGAAACCAATGTTGAAATAATTCAGGGTGTTATCATAGATATTGAGGTCTTTGTAGAGATTTTTCACTGTAAGAGACATAATCTCATTGTTCTGAAATCCAGAAGTTTTGTTGGCAACCAATTCACGAACGGTTTTTTTGTTGGGTTCGTTTCTTCCAAAATTTTTGTAAACTGCTTCATTCAAAAAAACAGGTAAAGCCAATTTACCATTATCGGCAGAATCGGCGTATTTGAAGATAAAATTAACCTTGTTGAACACCTTTTTCTTCATAAAAGCACTGTCAATATTACTAAGGTCGAATTCTATTTTCTCGTACTCATCATATTGGTAATTTTTGAAGTTGTCTAGTCCGTTGTTGCGTTTTCTCTTCCAGACTTCACGCATAATTGCATAAGCAGGATTTTCTTTTTTAGTTTTGTATTTTACGGCAGTTGTTTTTATAACTACACCTTCTATAGCTTTTTCTTTTTCAGCATTTTTAATTAATGAAACTTCCAGAAACGGAGTTGTTTTATCGGTTATGGCGATTTCTGCGGTGGTATAATTGTCTTTTTTGAAAGTGAGTTGGTAAATAATGGTGTCAGAAACCAGGCTAAAAACATCACTTTTGGTGGTTAACATTGCTGTTTTTTGGTTGTTTACAAAAATCTGAACTCCAGAAACGGGCTTTTTGGTTCCTGCATCTGAAATTTTCCCAGACAACGAATGTTGTGCAGCCCCGAAAACGAAGGAGAAAAGCAGGATAAAACCATAAAAAATATTTTTCTGAAAAGTAGAGATTATTTGCATAGAAATTGAAAACACAAAAATAGTGCAAATAGCGTATTAATAAGTATTAAAAAATCACAAAAAATAGATTGTTATAATTTATTACTTTTATGGCACCAAAAGATCAGGAATTTTTTCTGGAAAAAAATGGTTTTTTAAAATGGTTTTTTTCCGATATGGCGGATTTGCAATTTGTGACCTAAAAAAATAGCAACAAAACCGGTGTTGTTTTTTTTATTAATTTTACTAAAAATTAGCAAAGATTTTTTTTGAAAAAAAAGTCACAGATTGCAAATCTGCGAGATTGGGATTATTGAAAACAGAGATAATAAAAAAAGCGTAAGATGATGGTAAACAATTTTAATTGTGTTTTTTTAATTATTTTTATGACCATTAATGTATCATTGCCTTTTTTTATTTCCTTTTTAATACTTGGTAAGAAAGGAGCATGGTATAAATATTTTATTTTTGTTTCGGTTTTGTATTATTTAACCGGAATATTATTTATCTCAATCATTGATTATATAGAAAACATAGGAAATGAATTTACGTCGATATTTATCTGTGATTATTGTGATAAAAAATATGATTTAGGTACAGCAGTCGCTGTTTATCAATTTAGTCTACTTTACTATTTTTTAATCCCATTAATCATAGGAATTATATTTTGGATAATTAAAAAAGGAAAAGGTTAATTTAATCCCGATGTTGCGGATTTACAATCCGTGACCAGTAAAAAAAACGCTAACCGTAGAAAGGTTAGCTTTTTTTTGTATTATAAGACAGCTACATTTTTATTAAAGAAGTCTTTAAATTTTTTGGTGGTAAGCATTTTTATAAAACTTAAGAATAGAAATGTGAAAAAAAATATCATTTCAAAATTTTACAATTTATCAAAAATGCTTGACCTATGTTTGACCCAACCACAACAAAAAACCACCTACATTTCTGTAAGTGGTTGAAAATTAAAGCTCCCCTTGCTGGACTTGAACCAGCGACCCTCTGATTAACAGTCAGATGCTCTAACCAACTGAGCTAAAGAGGAATTTTCTATTGCTTTTAAGCGTGTGCAAATATAATATGTTTTTTGCATTTACGCCAAATATTTTTCTAGAAATTTTTTAAAATTTTCCAGTAATCCATTTTACAATGTCGTTCCCGAAAATCAGAACCATCAATCCGAGTAAGAAAATCACCCCAATCATTTGTGCGTGTTCTAGCACTTTTTGTGGTACAGGTTTCCCAGTAATCATTTCCCAAAGCGTAAACATTACGTGACCACCGTCTAAACCAGGAATTGGTAACAGGTTCAGAAATGCTAACCACACAGAGAACATAGCTGTAAATCCCCAGAAAAACTCCCAATTGATGGTTTCTGGCATTTGTTTGATGATCGCAATTGGTCCGCCAATTTTTTTGTACCCTTTTGTAGTGCTGTTAAACACAATTTTGAATTGTTTAACTTGCATGGTTAGTACATCAATTGTTCTGTGGAAACCTCGTGGAATTGCTTCTAGAAAAGTATATTTATTGGTAACTTGAGCTTTGTCAAGTGCTTTTTGTGCCGCTTTTAAATCGGTTGAGAAGCCTAATTTCCCTTTTTGGTCAACTTGTACATCAACTTTGGTTGGTTGGTTGTTTCTCAACAAATCTACGGTTACTTTTTGTCCTTTATTTTTAGACAATTCAGTGCCTAATTCATCAAAATATTGTATGTTTTTTCCGTTGATTCCTACAATTTGGTCGTCTTTTATAATTCCTGCAGATTTTGCAGCACCATTTGGTAACAAACTATCTACAACAGCAGGAAATCTCGGGCTAAAATACGCTTTCGCTTCGTTTTCTGCCAAAACTTCTGCTACTCCGTTTTCATTTACTGGGAAGGTTACTTCTTCTCCGTTTCTAAGAACGGTTACGTTATCTGCAAATAGCATATTAATGGTCGAAGTTTCCATTCTTTCGGCAGGTTTTCCGTCAATTTTCAAAATTTTGTCGCCCGTTTTCAGTCCCATTTTTTCACCAGCACTGGTTACCGAAATTCCGTTTTCTAATTTTGCATTAGAATGGTACGTTTCACCGTTGAAAAAACTAAGACAAGTATAAATTAACCAAGCCAAAAAGAAGTTTACGGTAACACCACCCAACATAATAATCAGTCTTTGCCAAGCTGGTTTACTTCTAAATTCCCATGGTTGTGCTGGTTGTTTTAATTGTTCGGTATCCATACTTTCGTCTACCATTCCTGCGATTTTCACATATCCACCAAAAGGCAACCAACCAATTCCGTACTCAGTTTCGCCAATTTTTTTCTTGGCCAATGAAAACCAAGGATCAAAAAAAAGATAAAATTTTTCTACTTTAGTTTTAAATAATTTTGCTGGAATAAAATGTCCCAATTCGTGCAGAATCACGAGTATAGAAATGCTCAGAATAAACTGAAATACTTGTATAAATGTCATGTATTATTTTTAATAAAATTAATTAAGGATTTGCAAAGGTAAGAATTATCAAAAGTATGCCAAACAAAAAAGGCTCTCAAATGAGAACCTTTTGTCTTAATTTTCAATAAAAATGATTATAAATTGATGGAAATCCCCAAACTTCCGTTGTTTCCTACCTCTAAAAATGCGCCAAATTTATCATTGAAAAAATACCGCACTCCAAGATGTGCACCAAGTCCAAAATTTTTACCCAAAATTCCTACATCTAAACCCGGATAAATATCCCAATTACTAGGTAAACCTATGATGTTTTGCAAATGATAATTTACCCTGCCAAAAATAAATAAGTTGTTGTCTTTCAAGCTATCTCTATATCCACTGAAATAAAAATTTGCTCCTGCTCCTACCGAAATTTCATTGGCAATTCCGTAATCATACGTCGCAGTAATTCCGGTTCCATTTCCCCAACCATTTAATCCGAATTGAATTTTCTGGTCGCCTTGTCCTTTCCAAGCCTGAGAAAAACCAAATTGTATCCCAAAAATAAGTGCACTCAAAATTAATATCTTTTTCATAACTTTAATTTTTTTAAGTTTGTGAGTTCATCATTTTAGTTTTTTTATTTTCATTAATGAAGAAGTTTTTTTTTAATAAAAAAATCCGAACTAAACTAATAACCAAAATCGATAGATTTTATTGTCATTAATAGAAAAAAATGTAACGTTTTATCTTTTTTAAAAATGAAAAACCTACCTATTTCAGGAATCAATTTGGACATCATTTGGAAAAATCCTGCACAAAACCGAGCCGAAATTTCCGCCAAATTAGCAAATATAGATGCTGATATCATCGTGTTGCCAGAAATGTTCACGACTGGTTTTTGTATGGATGCAGCTGAAATCGCAGAAGATACCACACAAACACTTATTTGGATGGAAGAAATGGCAAAAAAACACCAAAAAGTAATTTGCGGAAGTGTTTCTACCAAAGAAAACGGACAATTCTACAACCGATTTTATTGGGTTGAACCAAGTGGAAACCACCACTTCTACGACAAAAAACACTTGTTTTCGTTTTCAGGTGAAGACCAAATTTATACCGCCGGAAAAGATAGGGTAATCGTAACTTATCAAAATTGTAGAATTCTTTTGCAAATTTGTTTTGATTTGCGATTCCCTGTATTTGCAAGAAATAGACAAGACTACGATCTGATTTTATATGTGGCAAATTGGCCAGAATCTAGAATAGATGCGTGGAATACCTTACTGAAAGCACGTGCAATAGAGAACCAATGTTATGTTTTTGGGGTTAACAGAATTGGTACAGATGGAAATCAGTTGCACTATCCTGCAAGTTCGTATTGTTTTTTTGCAGATGGCAGCCAAATTTCAACAGAAAAAGACCACGTGATTTCTGCCGATATTGATTTAGAGAAATTACAAAATTTTAGAGAAAAATTCCCATTCCTGAAAAATGCAGATGATTTTACGCTCCAAAAAACGGACTAAAACTGGATTGCAGTCACTTTTCCCAAACCAAAGCACTTGCTCCTAAAATGGCAGCATCAGCTTCATCTAACTCACTGAAAACCAATCTTACTTTGTTTCTAAAAATAGGCAACAAATTGCGCTCCATGTGTAATTTGGTAGGTTTTAGTATGAAATCGCCCGCTTTTATCACACCTCCAAAAAGCAAAATTGCTTCTGGCGAAGAAAACATCACAAAATTTGCCAAAGCTTCTCCTAATTTCTGACCAGTATATCTGAAAACTTCTATTGCAGTAGGATCTCCTTTTTTGGCACATTCGAACACGGTTTTAGATTCTATTTCTTCTTCTGGATATTGGTTGAGTAGAGAATCCGGAAATTCTGCTCGCATTTTTTTTGCAGTAATCGCAATTCCAGTAGCAGAAGCATAGGCTTCTAGCGAACCTTCAGAACCAGTACTCCAGTGTTTTCTACCTCCTGGTTTTACAATGGTATGTCCCAATTCGCCAGCAAAACCATCGTGTCCGTAGATTAAATTGCCACCAGAAATAATTCCACTACCAACACCAGTACCAAGTGTAATCATAATGAAATCTTTCATACCTCTTGCTGCTCCAAAAAGCATTTCGCCGAGTGCTGCAGCATTGGCATCATTGGTCATTTTGCAAGGAACTCCAAATTTTTTGATCATTAGTTCAGCAAACGGAACTACTCCTTTCCATCGTAGATTGGGAGCTTGTTCTATAGTTCCTCTGTAATAATTTGCATTAGGAGCACCTACTCCAATTCCGTCTAAACTGTTTTCGGAGCAATGTTTTGCAATTAATGGAGAAATATGAGTATAAAGCGCATCTATGAAATCTTCTACTTTTTCGTATTCATCGGTTTTTATAGAACCTTTGTCTAAAATTTCGCCACGGTGATTTACAATCCCGAATTTAGTATTGGTTCCACCAATGTCTATTCCTAGTGCGACTTGTTTTGATAAATCAACTAATGTCATTTTTTAAATAAAATTGAAACATTAAAAATACATTTTTTTAATGAATATCAATTATAAAATGGGATTGTTTAATTAAACAAAAAACTTCTTCAAAAATTTTGAAGAAGTTTTTTTTTAAAATTCGTTATATCTATTATGCTGGTATTTCACCTTTGAACAAGAACGATATAATTTCTTTGTTTACTTTATCAATCATTTCAGTGAATAAATAAAAAGATTCTTGTTTGTAAATTACCAAAGGATCTTTCTGTTCGTACACCGCACCTTGTGAAGATTTACGTAAATCGTCCATTTCACGCAAGTGGTGTTTCCAGTTTTCATCTATTATAGAGAGTGAAATGTTTTTCTCAAAATCATTAATTAAAGAATCACAATGTGTTTCGTAAGCTTCTTTCAGGTCTGCAACTATGGTCATTGTTTTAATACCATCTGAAAAAGGCACTTGTACCATTTTGAAGTTCTGACCTTGAGTTTGGTACACGTTTTCTATTACAGGGAATGATTTTTCTTTCATCAACTGAAGTTTCATTTTGTAATCTTCTTGTGCTTTCTCAAAAACAATATTGGTGATTTCTGTCGTAGATTTTGATTTGAATTCGCTTTCAGAAATTGGAGCTTCCATTGTGAAATATTTGATGATTTCAAACTCAAATTCTTTGTAATCGCCTTCTAGTTTGGTTTTGGTAACAATAGAATTTGCGGTATCATACATCATATTTACGATGTCATATTTCAGGTGATCACCAAACAAGGCGTTTTTACGTCTTTTGTAGATAACATCACGTTGTTTATTCATTACATCGTCATATTCCAACAATTTTTTGCGTATTCCGAAGTTGTTTTCTTCTACTTTTTTCTGTGCTCTTTCTATGGATTTAGAAATCATAGAGTGTTGAATAACTTCACCATCTTTGTGTCCCATTCTGTCCATCATTTTGGCAATTCTTTCAGATCCGAATAAACGCATCAAATTGTCTTCTAATGACACATAGAATTGTGAGCTACCTGGATCACCTTGTCTACCTGCTCTACCACGTAATTGTCGGTCAACACGTCTAGAATCGTGTCTTTCTGTTCCTACAATTGCTAAACCGCCGTTGTTTTTCACATCGCCTCGCAATTTAATATCGGTTCCTCTTCCTGCCATATTGGTAGCGATAGTTACAACACCTGCACCTCCTGCTTCTGCAACAATTTCCGCTTCTTTTTTGTGTAATTTGGCATTCAATACATTGTGTGGAATTTTTCTTAAAGCCAATGCACGAGAAAGTAACTGAGAAATTTCAACCGAAGTAGTTCCTACCAATACCGGTCTTCCTGCAGAAGTAAGTCTTTCTATCTCTTCGATTACGGCATTGTATTTTTCTCGATTGGTTTTATACACCAAATCTTGTTTGTCGTCTCTAGAAATTGGTCTGTTGGTTGGAATTACCACCACATCTAATTTATAAATTTGCCAAAATTCTCCAGCTTCTGTTTCTGCAGTACCAGTCATTCCCGCCAATTTATTGTACATACGGAAATAATTTTGCAACGTAATGGTAGCAAAAGTTTGGGTAGCCGCTTCAATTTTTACGTTTTCTTTGGCTTCAATTGCTTGATGTAATCCGTCTGAATAGCGGCGACCTTCCATAATACGACCAGTTTGTTCGTCTACGATTTTTACTTCGCCATCCATTACGACATATTCATCATCTTTTTCAAAAACGGTATATGCTTTTAGCAACTGGTTCATGGTATGAACTCGCTCTGATTTAACAGAAAAATTTCTATAAATTTCTTCTTTAGCTGCAAATTCTTCTTCCTTCGGAAGGTTTTTTGCTTCTAGTTCTGCAATTTCGGTCCCAATGTCTTGTAATACAAAAAAGTCTTTGTCTTCGTTACCAGCAGACATATATTCTACACCTTTGTCGGTAAGGTCTATTTGGTTGTTTTTTTCGTCTATTACGAAATACAAATCTTTATCTACAATCGGCATATTGCGATTGTTGTCCTGCATATATTCTCCCTCGGTTTTTTGTAGGAGTACTTTTATACCGTCTTCCGAAAGGAATTTTATTAAATTTTTGCTTTTTGGTAAACCACGATATGCTTGTAGTAATTTGAAACCACCTTCTTTTTTATTGCCTTGCGCAATTAATTTTTTTGCATCTGCCAAAATAGTAGTTACCGTTTTTTTCTGAACTTCTACAATTCTTTCAACAGAAGGTTTCAACACATCAAATTCTTGTCGGTCACCTTGTGGAACTGGACCAGAAATAATGAGTGGCGTTCTTGCATCATCTATCAAAACAGAGTCTACCTCATCTACAATTGCAAAATTTAACTCGCCTTGAACCAATTCTTCTGGTGCAGTTACCATATTATCTCTTAAATAATCGAAGCCAAATTCGTTGTTGGTTCCGTATATAATATCGGATTGATAAGCTTTTCTACGTTGGTCAGAGTTAGGTTGGTGTAAATCTATACAATCGATGGTTAAACCATGGAATTGATAGATTGGGCCCATCCAAGCGGAGTCTCTTTTTGCCAAATAATCATTTACAGTTACAACGTGAACTCCACGACCAGGAAGTGCATTGAGGTAAATTGGCAAGGTTCCTACCAAAGTTTTACCTTCACCAGTAGCCATTTCTGAAATTTTTCCGCTGTGCAACACGACTCCACCAATAAATTGAACATCGTAATGTACCATATCCCAAACTACTGAAGTTCCTGCTGCATCCCAATGGTTTTTCCAAACAGCAGTATCACCTTGTATTTCTACAAAATCTTTGGTCGTGGCTAATTCTTTATCTTTTTCGGTTACGGTTACGCGAATTTCACCATTTTGTGCTAATCTTCTAGCAGTTTCTTTGATGAGAGCAAATGCTTCTGGTAAAATTTCGTTTAGCACTTTTTCTTCAACCTGATAAGATTCCTTTTTCAAGGTTTCAATTTTGGCAAACAGCGCTTCTTTCTCATCTACATTCGTAGATTGGCTAATTTGCTCTTTGGTTTGTTCTATTTGCGAAGTGTATTGTGCAGCCGCCTCTTTAATTTTTTGTTTAAAAGAGGCTGTTTTTTCGCGCAAACCATCGTCAGACAATTGCTGAATTGCAGGTTCAATTGCTTTTATTTTGTTGACTACTTTTTTTACTTCTTTCAGGTCTTTTGCGTTTTTATCTCCCAAAAAACCTTTCAGAATAGTGTTTAAAAAACTCATAATTGCGTTTTTGCTATTAGCATACGCTAATTGCGTTATTTGTTAAAAAAAATATTGGCAGTTTTGTAAATTGCCAATGTGGTTTTAGTATTCGTCTTCGTTCCAAAGAAAATCCTCATCAGTTGGATAGTCGCTCCAAACTTCCTCTATACTTTCATATATTTCTCCTTCGTCTTCAATTGCTTGTAGATTTTCTACAACTTCCATAGGTGCTCCAGTTCTTATAGCGTAATCAATAAGTTCTGCCTTGGTCATTGGCCAAGGTGCATCGCTTAAATAAGATGCCAATTCTAATGTCCAATACATATTTTAAAATTTTTTGCAAAAGTAAAAAAATAGGTGAGAAATAAAAGGTTTTTCTCTCTGATTTTCAAAATTTTGGCAGAAAATCAGGTGAATAGCGCATTTCTCACGTTTTAATAATTTCTTGTATTTATTTTCTCAAAAACCATTCCACAAAAATTTTTATGCCATTTTGGAAGTTTGTGGTTGGTTTGTAGCCGATTAAATTTTTTGCTTTGGTAATGTCAGCATTGGTTTTTTGTACATCACCAGGTTGTAACAGGAGCATTTTCTTGGTGGCAGATTTTCCTACATTTTTTTCAATTTCTGCAACCATTTCGTGCAAAGTGACCACTTGGTTTTCGCCTAAATTAATAATTTCATAAACGTTTTGATGGTTTTCTACGTATTTAATTGATTTCAAAATTCCATCTATGATGTCACCAATATAGGTATAATCTCTTGCAGTAGAACCATCTCCGTAGAAAGGAATTTCTTGATCTTCGGAAATGAGTTTAGTGAATTTATGGATTGCCAAATCAGGTCTTTGTCTCGGTCCATAAACCGTAAAAAACCGCAAATGAACAATATCTAAATCGTATAAACTGTGATAAACATGACTCAGAATTTCGGTGCATTTTTTGGTGGCTGCATAAGGTGAAATTGGGAAATCTACCACATCTTCTTCGGCAAAAGGAATTTCCTCATTATTCCCATAAACACTGGATGATGAAGCATTAATGAATTTCAATACTCCAAATTTCCTGCACAATTCCCAAAGATTCAAACTCCCTTTTATATTGACTTCCTCGTATTCCAAAGGTCTTTCTATAGAAGGTCTTACTCCTGCTAAAGCAGCCAAATGTACAACCAAATCTATTTTATTGTTTTCAAAAATTTTGGAAAGTGCAGTTTGGTCTCGAATATCTATACAATATAATTGATAATTGTTTGATTTTGTGATGGTTGCTAGTTTTTCCAGATCAGTTTTTTTATCAGAATAGGCAAAATCCATTTTTTCACCTATCGATTCTAGCGTGTTTGCAATTTTTATTTTGTAATCATAGAAGTCATCAAAATTGTCAATATTAATGACAAAATGTCCGTCTTTAAGCAAGCGCTCGATTAGATGGGAGCCGATAAATCCGGAGCCTCCTGTTACTAGATAATTCATTTAATGTTATAACCCCGAAATTTATCGGAAAAACAAAATTAAGAATTTGTAATAGATTTTCTTCAAATTTTTAATTTTTTCTTCTATTTGATTTCTCAATTTTAAAATTCTATGTTTTTGTCAGTAAAAACTGTAAAAGATTTAATAATTTAATCTGTTTAACTATTTTATGTATTTTTACTTGAAAATAATCCTTAATATGAAATTCCACGGACAAATCCTGAAAATGACCACCCAAAACGCAAAACCAATTCAGTACTACCTGAATTTGAATCACGATTTGCTCCATATGAACGAGTTATTTGGTAAAAAACTGCATTTAAAACACGTAGGTTACGAATGTGTAAATTGCGGGAGTGATGAGAAAATTTTCAGAATGGGGTTTTGCAAAAAATGTTTCTTCGAGTCGCCTTATGCAAGTGATACTATTTTGAAACCCGAACTTTCTACCGCACATCTCGGAATAGAGGAACGTGATTTGGCAGTAGAACAAGAAATTCAACTGCAACCGCATATTGTTTATTTAGCTTATACTGGTGATGTAAAAGTGGGCGTAACCAGAGAAACACAAGTACCAACAAGATGGATTGATCAGGGTGCGACTTTTGCGTTACCAATTGCAAAAACCAAAAATCGGTATGAAGCTGGTGTAATTGAGGTTGAACTGAAAAAACACCTTGCTGATAAAACTAATTGGCGAAAAATGCTTCAAGACGACCGAGAATCTGAAGTAGATTTGTTTGATTTTAGAAATAAAATTGCGGATTTGTTTCCTAATGATTCCAAAAATTTTGCACTTACTGATGAAAAAATGGTCGCACTCGATTTTCCTTATGAAGCGCCAGATTCCATCAATTCTTTTACCCTAGATTCAAAACCGGAATTTGAGGGAATTCTAAAGGGAATTAAAGGGCAATACCTTTATTTTGAAGGCGGTAACTTCATCAACATCAGAAGTCATGAAGGTTTTGTGATAGATTTGGAGGTTTTGTAGGATTATTAATTACTTTTTTTTCATCATTCATTTTAAAAAAATAAAAAAAGCGGTTAAAACACCTAAATTTTCTGTGTTGAAACCGCCTCTTAAAAATAAACTAACCACACTTTTTTTTAGCTTCTACATTATTTCTACAATCTGCATTGTAATTCTGGTTGCTTATTTTCATACTAAATTACTTTCTATTCTATTCTTCAATTTTTGTACTCTTTTTTTTGTTTTCCGGATCAGTCTTTTTCTAAATCTTGGATTCTTTTTTTCCAGGATTTGAAGGTGGTAAGTGTTTCTAAAAATTTAAATAAAAAAAGTAAGCAAGTTATTGAAATCAGTACTGCATTTCTAGAAAAATGATGCAGCAAAAGGTAACCTGTTGCAAACAATAAAACATTAAATAAAAACACACTGATGGTGATTTTTTTGTGGGAAAAGCCAAAATTGAGCAGCAAATGGTGCAAATGCGATTTGTCTGCTTTGAATGGCGAAAAACCATTGCCAATTCTACGAACATAGACTCTTATAGAATCTAAAACCGGAATAGAAAATATGGTTAATAAAAACAATAATCCATAACTGCTCTGTTCGCTAATCTTGTTGTTTTCTAGAAACTGAATAACCAATGAAATCAAAATAAATCCCAAAAAAAGTGAACCAGAATCTCCCAAAAATACTTTGTTTTTTTTAGAAAAATTGAATTTTAAAAATCCAACAAGAGAACCAATAAAAATAAGGCTGAATTTTGCCAACTCAAAGTTTTGATTAATTGCGGCTACTGCAAAAATGAGTAAGAAGCCCAAAAGTGCGATACTACCAGCTAATCCATCTATTCCATCCATCAAATTAAAAGCGTTTACTGCGGTACAAATTACTAAAACAGTGATGAAATATTGCCAAAAAACACCAATTTCATTAATTCCGAATAACCCGTAAAAAGAAGTAATTCTAATTCCAGAAAATGCGATAATAAGACTCAGAGCAATTTCTATTAACAATTTATATAGGGCTCTCATATCAGTTTTATCATCTATAATCCCCACCAAAAGCATCACAAATCCAGAAATAAGAATCATAAAATAATTGCTAATAATCTGCAACTGCGAAATTCCTACCACAATTAGCACAATAACTCCTATGGTAATTCCTCCAATTAATGGGGTTGGAATTTGGTGTACTTTTCTATAATTTGGCTTGTCTATCAGTTTTATTTTGATAGCCAAGGTTCTGATTGCGGGTGTAAGTATGAGTGATAACAACAAGGATAGCAATCCGAACGCTAACAATTCTATGAAATTAGTCATTGCAAAAATTTTAATGGGTGGTGTTTTTCTTTTCGTTGAACAAATACGTGTTTTTCAAATGCAATACTCTGTATTTAGATAATGTTTTTTGATTTAAGTTTTTTATATTGGCTTCTACTTTTGTTTTATTTTTGGTTGCCAATGCTTCTTTTATTAAATAATGGTATTTTTCTGCCACTTTCTTCCAGGTGTATCTTCTGTTTGCTACGTTTTTCAAATTTTTAGCACAAATTTCTAATTCTTCTTTTTGGGTGTGTAGAATTAATTTTTTCAAATCTTCAATGCTTTTGAAATAGAGCGCCTTGTTTTCTGTGGTGGTCTTGTTATAAGACACATCATAAGAAAAAATCGGCAACCCCAAAAACATAGCTTCTACTAGTGATGGATTGGTTCCACCTGCAGAATGTCCGTGAATATACAAACTAGCATTTCCTCTTATTACATCTATTTCTCTTTGATCATAGATTGGGTCTAATAGAAATAAATTCGGGATGTTTTCGTAATTGTATTTCAAATTTTTTCCATAATCACTGTTGTTCCAATTCCCAACAAACACCAATTGATGATTGGGTGTTTCTTTGAAGGCTTGCAAAACCAAATGAACATTGTTCTCTGGCTCTATTCTACAAACTTTCACCGCATATTCGCTTTTCAAGAAAGGGTGTTTCTGGAAATCCGCTTCTGTTGGTGAGGTTTTCACGGCATGATCTGCACCATATTCTATTACTCTACTCAACGTTTTGTATCTAAGTGCGGTGTAATCTTGTATAGACTCGTTATCAGAAATGTCGATGTGCGAAAATTTCACTGCAATTTTTTCAGCCCACCACAAATAGAGCTTCGCTAAAAGTGACCACTTATCTCTCCTCCATTCTATACCATCTATAGAAATAATGATTTTTCGGTTGGTAAACAATCTTACGAATGGTAAAATCCATGCTCCTGCTACTCCTAGAATTAACAATACATCATTTGTGAAAAGCGCATGAATGATAGACCAAGTGTCGTAAGGAATACTCTGAATTCCATTGGCATCTAGTGGTAAATACTTTAGCTTAGCTCCTTTGTAGTTGACTGTTTTTTCATCATTTTTATATTTTTTTGAAGAACAATACACTGTAAAATCATAAGAATCAGATAGTTCTTCTACCAAATGTTCTGTTAAGGTTTCAAAACCACCATATTTTGCTGGTAAACCAACGGTACCTATAATTGCAATATTATTTTTTTTCATTGTGATCTTTATATTTGTAAATACTATTGCCATCTCTGTTCCAAAACACAAAATCGTTTATATTTAATTGAAAAACAATGAGTTAAAAATTTTCGTCAATTTATTTATTTTCCATTATTTGGAAAAAACCATTTTTAATTGGAAATTATTTCTAATGATTGTTGCTCAAAATATTTTTCAGAAAACAGTTCACTTTTTTGTATTGCATGATTACTCATAATTGCGTACACTTCATTTTTATCTAAAAGATGATGTAAATGATCCGAAATTCTGTTTATATCTATGCTATTAATTCTAAAACCATTTCGGTAATTGTCAACCAACTCGGTTATACCACCAATTGGAGGAACTATTGCTGGCAAACCGTAAGTCATTCCTTCTAAAACAGTTAAGCCAAAGGTTTCTACCCAAAGATTGATGTCTGAAAGATTCAGAACCACGCTTGCTTCGCGATAAAAAGGTTGGGTATCTTTCTGTGTTGGGAACACCTGAAAATTAGTGGGAAAATTTTCGTTTACAAAATAAGCGTTTATTTCTTCTTGACTTGCATTTACAACTAATTTAAAGGTGTATTCTGGATTTAGATTTGCAAGTTTCAGAAACTGATCTACTCCTTTGTACGCTTTTAGTGAGCAAACCATTAAAACTATTTTTTCAGGCTTTTCTATTTTTCTGTAAGGCTTTGCTTGTTCAACAAAATCGGATTCTAAGACATTATACACAATTTCGTAATTAGGAACAATCGGTTCTTTCTCAGCAAGAAACTGAGAAACATACACCACTTTTTCTGCAGTTGTTTTGGAAACACCAAACAAAAAATCTTTCAAAATTTTTGGTTTTACAGAAGTTTCGTGAATATGATAAATTACTTTGCAGCCCCTCATTTTTCCTGCAATTGCTGCACCAAAAGGTAAAACCGTGTTCACATATAACACATCTGATTTTTTAAGAAAAAACAAGAGCTTTGTTCCCAAAATGAATTGGCTTGTTATCAAAAATAATAATCGTAATAGTGGATTTTTAGCAAATTTATACCAAAAGAAATGTTCTTTGACATCAGCAATATTAGATAAAAAACCAATTCTACCACTGCAAGTAAAAAGATGGGTTTCTTTATGGTTTTTAGTCCAGGATTTCAACAACTGCATCAAAACTTTGGGACTACCGCTGTAATCATTCAAAAGATGTACTGCAACTACTCTCATAATACAAGATTTTCATAAATTTTGTTCAAAAAATCACCTCGTTTTTCCCAAGTAAATCGGTTCAAATAATGGTTTCGAGCTTCTATACTCATTTGGAGACGTAAGTTTTGGTCTTTATAAAGCGTATTAATTGCATTGTACAGATTATTCACGGTACTATTGAAATCAGCTCTTTCTACAGCAAATCCACACTTTTCGGTGATGAATTCTCCTGGTCCTTCATTGTCTAAACAAATTACAGGTAAACCAAAAGAAAGCGCTTCCGCAACTACCATTCCTGCTCCTTCATGAGAAGGAAAAAGAAAAACGGAAGATTCACGGTACAAATTCATCAAATCTTTTCTATCAATCCAATCAATAATTTCTGTATAGGCTTCTATCTGATATTTTTTAATTAATTTTTGGTAAAATTCTTTTTGATTTCCGCTTCCTACCAAAGTCAATTTGCACTTACTTCTTTCATTTTCTGGTAATGCCAAAATAAATTTGATGAATGAAAAAATGGTTAAATCAAAACCTTTCAGCGGAACAAATCTCCCAATGGAAATCAAGTTGAACTGTGGTTTTGGCTTCACCTCATCTTGATAATAATCTTCTGAGGCAATAGAAGGATAAGTAGAAAAACTTTCTGCTTTTGGTTGCAAAACAGAGGGAACACTGGTATTCATACACCAAATATGGTCTGCATTTTCAACACTTTTTTTTAGGTCAGAAGAATGGTTCCAAAATAATTTTTTGATAATCCAAGTCAAGCGATCTTTTAAATAATAATTTACAGAATAATTTTGTAAAAATTGTTTCGGAATGTAAGAGTGGTGTCCAACTGGTCCCCAAACAAACGGTTTTTTCAGTTTCCAGAGAAAACTCGGAGTCCAGTCATTATGGAAATTCACATTGTGCACAATATCAAAATTCAGTTGTTTTTTTTGAATAAATTGCACTACATTTTTTTGCCATAGATAAAAATAAAGCATCGCTCCTCTACTTCCTTTTTTCCAAAAGCGTTTTCTTTTAGGCAAATCGAAATACAAAAAAGTAATATTTTGATAGATTGCATCTGGATTTTCGGCCATAAATCGTTCTATTGCATCTCTGTTGTTTTCTCTGGTAATCGCAATTACTTTGTTGTATCTCGCAATTTGATATACAAAATTCCAGCCCATCGCATCTTCTGATCCTTTATACGGATTCACCGCATAACAAGTTGCTAAAATTGTTTTGGTATTCATACTCGCTTTTTAATTTCTGGTTTTCAAAATTTTTGCCGGAACTCCACCTATAATTGAGTTCTTGGGAAAAGACTGGTTTACCACACTTCCTGCTGCTATTACGCAACCATCGCCAATTGTTACACCATCTAAAATGGTTACTTTGCTCCCAATCCAACAATTTTTACCTATTTTTATGCCTTTTCTGGATACTCCTTGGTTTCTGATTGATTCTTGTAAATTACCAAAATGATGATTTTCGGGATGACAACTAAAATACTGTCCTACAATACACTCGTCACCAATTTCTAAACCACCAGAACCACCTAAATAAGCAAACTCACCAATTCCAACATGATTTCCTATCGTGATTTTTTCTCCTATTTCATTCAACGATGTTGAAACCACTACTCTACTAAAAGCTCCTATAGAAACATTGTCGCCAAAAGAAACGCCGTTTTTGCTAAGCGCAGAAACATATACATGATCTCCTAATTTTAGAAATTTTCCCCAGGAAATTTTAGAACTGTTGAAAAACGATACGCTTTTTCCCAAAAGCATTCCATTCGGATTTTTTAGTAAAAAAATTACCTTCAAACCTCTGATTGCAGCCCAAAATTGATTCCAGGTAAATTGAATGATTGCACCTGAATTCAGTGCAGGATCTAACTGAAATTTGGGATTTCGTAGTTGTACTAACTTTTCTAGCAAGGATTTCATATTTTGGTAATCATAGTGTTCATAAGTTGATTGATGGTAGTCTCTAAATCATCATTTTTAATAGATTTGTAGACCTTGTTTCTAGAGCTTTTTCGGAGCTGATGAAACAGTTTTCTATAATCATCAGTCAATTTCAATACAGTGTAATAGGAAAGTTCTGCTTTTCTATTGAGAATGGTTTCTGGTTCTGCATACAAGAAAAAATTGTAAGCTGGCTTCAAGAGAAAGAAATATCCTATTTTGGTAATGAATTTGGGTAATACAATGTTACTTCTCTTACTATCATTAATAAAATCAAAATAATACCGATCATAAATCACGATTCTACCACGCAAAATATATTTGAAATAGATGATAAACTGTCCGAAAAAATAATCAGTATAGTAATACATAAATCGAATCATAGATGATACAAAATTGCGATTGGTTCCTTTTCTTGGCAAAGAATTGATGACATCTTCGTGCGCTTTTTCTTTACCTTTGGTATATACACTTAGAATTGGTAAAACAGAAGGTCTATGTCGCAATACAACAACAGGTTTGCGAAGTTGTTTTTCTATTTTTTCTGAAATCGTGTTGATTACGGTTGTTTTTCCTGCTCCATCTACTCCACTGAATGTGATCATAAAACCACGATTGTTAAATAATGACATATAAGTATCTTTTAAATATCCCACAATATTTATTATTCTATTTAATCCTTTGTTTTCAGGTTTTTTCATTAAAAATTTAACTAGTCCTTTTCGTTCATCTTCAAGATTAAGCTGTTTGTTTTTGCTTTTTGCATATTTTTTGGGAATGAGTGCATTGTTGAGCATATAAAAGAACATAAGATATTTGGTGGTGTCTTTTTCATCGGCATTTTTTACACCATATTCATTGGTTTCTGCTTTGGCAATCATTTTTTTGGCGTCCAAAATCACTAGTGATTTTCGTTTGAGTTTCCAAATAAAATCTATGGATAAAATTCTGGCATCTTTAATTGAATTTACATCTGCTAAACTTACAGCATCATTTTTACCAAGCCACTTCATACGTGGTACACTTAAAGTAATTTTTGCAGGCTGGTTAATTTC